>CAMWTF010000242.1 GCA_947177105.1 uncultured Lachnospiraceae bacterium
GGGGTCTTTCCCGGTAATAAACGCAATCATCCGCTCTGACAGAATGGGATTAATGACCCGATCCATCTCGTCAGCAAAGATCACTTTATCTTCATATACCACGCGGAAAAGCTGAACGGCCCAGGCAAAAAACTCCCTGACGCCCCCTGAATCGCTTTTAAGCTCTCTGGGAAAAATCTTTCCGTCTTTCGTTTTGCGAATGATCCTGCTGTTTCTAAACGGCTTTTCCTCATCTATCTCAATGTCGCAGATACTGTAATCCACCATCCGCAGAATATCTAAAAAACGTGGATCCTGAATGATCCTTACGTCCTCCTCCACATTCTGCCATTCTCTGTACAGGGAGTAATCATTGCTCTGGCTCTCCACGATCAGCCTGTCGTTCATCCAGCCAACAAATTCAAGCGCGTGCTCGTCCCCTAAAATGGCCAATTTCGTGATAAAAAGGCCCACGTTCTCCCTGGTATGAGTTGGCTGCGCAAACAGCTCCTCTATCTCTCGCTTTGAATTTTTTACACAGATATTGTAGTTGACACTGACCGTTATGCGCCTCTCAGCATTCTTGATATCCATGCTCCCTCGCTCAAGAAACAAAACGGCTTTTTCCCGGCTGTTTTTCTCATTTCTATATGAAAATTCCTCGCTGACAATGCAGTATTCGTCAATCTGTAAATTGTAGTGATAGACAGTCCCCGTATCACCGAGCACCTGAATATCAAATTCCTGCAATGTACCAGGCTTTTCATCTGATGGTATCTCCAGATGATTAATATTTATATAACCTTTATATGCATGTACCGTCTTATTATTTTCAAACAGGCTTTTTAAGAAGAAAAGGCCGTTAATAAAATTCGTCTTTCCTCCGGCGTTTTCTCCAATCACCACCGCTGTTTTTAATATATCGTATCCCTTTTTTGTCTCAATATAGTTATCCCGGAATCGGTTTTTCACTTTATTGGCTGGCGCCAAAAGATCAAACTCTGCCTCCTGAGCAAAAGAGCAAAAATTTTTAAATTTATAAGATATCAGCACATTTCCACCGCCTAACATTTTTATGTTTTTATTATACAATTCTCCCGCCAAAAGTCAATGTTATTCGCATTGTGATACGTTTTTCCGGTTTCATTCCTGCCACTCATACTCCAGCACCTGGCAGTTGCCGATGCCGAAGGCCGCAAATTCCTCATTGGTCATATCGTGGAAATAGGACTGCACAATCCGGGCAATCCCGTTGTGGGCTACCAGCAGATAACTTTTCTCCTGAGACTGTGCCTTAAGCTCGTCCAACAGATTGTATATCCGTTGGGCCATCTGCATCATGGATTCGCCGCCCTCGTTGCGGTTTACAAACTGGGCCTTGGCCGCCTGGAACTTTGCCCCGTCCCGTGGGGTGGACTCCCATTTTCCGAAGTTCTGCTCCTTTAAGCGTATCTCCTCCCGCAGGGGAATCCCGGTGATCTCATGGATATGACGGGCAGTCTCGGCAGCCCGGATCAACGGTGAATACAAGATCTCATCAATCCCATAATTCCCTGCCCCTATCAGCCGTCCCAGTTCGTCCGCCTGTTCATGTCCCAGCGCCGTCAGGGCGATATCCGTGGCGCCGCATATTTTGTTTTCTACATTCCATATAGTCTGCCCATGCCGGGCAAAATACAATTTCTTCATTTTTCCTCCATCTCGCGTGGGCCTTCTGTGTTAAAATATCGGTCCATATTCCCACTCCCTCCCGCGTTTGTCGATAAACCTATGATATACCATATTGCCCGAAATGGCAATGTATACTGCCTAACAGTTAGACTTTCCGAGCAACCTGACTACATAACGACATAACAAATTTCGGCGCCCCCACGCGGCAAAGGAGCGCCGGATAATCCCGGCGCTCCCGAATAATAGCTAATTCCAGCAAGCTCAATCAATATTTGTAATCTGCCCCGCTGCGATAAGGTTCACATTTTTAAACGGCAGCCTTACATCATGCCGCCCATACCGCCGCCTGCGGGCATTGCGGGAGCGTCCTCCTTGATGTTGGCAACCACGGACTCAGTGGTGAGCAAAGTGCTGGCAACGCTGGTGGCATTCTGCAGTGCGCTTCTGGTCACCTTTGCAGGATCCAGAATGCCTGCGCTCACCATGTCCACATACTCTTCTTTCAGTACGTCAAAGCCTACACCTACTGCGGATTCCTCCACCTTGTTGATGATCACGCTGCCCTCTAAGCCAGCGTTGGCTGCGATGTGATACAGAGGAGCCTCCAGAGCCTTCAGCACAATCTGGGCGCCTGTCTTCTCATCACCCTCCATGGTCTCTGCCAGCTTGGCAACTTCCTTGGCCGCATGGATATAAGCGGAACCACCGCCGCAGATAATGCCTTCCTCCACAGCAGCTCTGGTTGCGGCCAGAGCGTCCTCCAGGCGCAGCTTGGCTTCCTTCATCTCGGTCTCGGTAGCGGCGCCCACGCGGATCACTGCCACACCGCCGGCCAGCTTAGCCAGTCTCTCCTGCAGCTTCTCCTTATCAAAGTCAGAGGTGGTCTCCTCGATCTGCATCTTGATCTGGGAAATACGGCTCTGGATGGCGTCCTTGTCGCCCTCACCGTCAACGATCACAGTGTTCTCCTTCTGCACCTTCACGGACTTCGCACGACCCAGCATGGACATATCGGTGTCCTTAAGCTCATAGCCCAGTTCGGAACTGATCACGGTGCCGCCGGTCAGTATGGCGATATCCTCCAGCATGGCCTTTCTTCTGTCGCCGTAGCCGGGAGCCTTCACAGCCACCACATTGAAGGTGCCGCGCAGCTTGTTGACAATCAGAGTGGTCAGGGCCTCACCCTCCACATCCTCCGCGATGATCAGCATCTTGGCGCCGCACTGTACCACCTGCTCCAGCAGGGGCAGAATCTCCTGGATATTGGAGATCTTCTTGTCGGTGATCAGAATGTAGGGATTATCCAGAGTCGCCTCCATCTTATCCATATCCGTGGCCATATATGCGGAGATATACCCTCTGTCAAACTGCATACCCTCTACCAGGTCCAACTCGGTCTGCATGGTCTTGGACTCCTCGATGGTGATTACGCCGTCCCCGCTGACCTTCTCCATGGCATCCGCCACCAGCTGGCCAACTTCCTCGTCGCCTGCGGAGATAGCTGCCACTCTGGCGATATGCTCCTTGCCGTTCACCTTCTGGCTCATGCCCGCAATGGCCTCCACCGCACAGTCAGTCGCTTTCTTCATACCCTTTCTCAGAATGATGGGGTTAGCGCCTGCCGCCAGATTCTTGATGCCTGCGTTTACCATGGCCTGTGCCAGAACAGTGGCAGTGGTGGTGCCGTCACCGGCCACATCGTTGGTCTTGGTTGCCACTTCCTTTACCAGCTGTGCGCCCATGTTCTCAAAGGCATCCTCCAGCTCGATCTCCTTGGCGATGGTCACGCCGTCGTTGGTGATCAGGGGAGCGCCGAAGGACTTATCCAGCACCACATTCCTTCCTTTGGGTCCTAAAGTTACTCTAACGGTATCAGCCAGCTGGTTCACGCCGGACTCCAGGGCTGCGCGCGCCTCTGCGCCATACTTAATTTCCTTTGCCATAATGATTACGCCTCCATTTTCTAAAAATAATTAATTATTGGATAACAGCCAGAATGTCATTCTGCTTTACGATGATGTACTCATCCTCTTCCAGCTTCACTTCCGTGCCTGCGTACTTGGAGAAGATGACCTGATCGCCGACCTTAACTTCCATCTTCACTTCCTTGCCGTCCACCACGCCGCCGGGGCCAACCGCGATCACCTCAGCCTGCTGGGGCTTCTCCTTGTTCTGTCCGGGCAGCACGATGCCGGACTTGGTGGTTTCCTCCGCCACCAGCTGCTTCAATACGACTCTGTCGCCTAAGGGTACTAACTTCATATTGTCTGCCTCCTTAACTGATTCTTTGTATTGTTAGCACTCTTTTATGTCGAGTGCTAATCTCTGGAACATATATTAGTTTTATATGCGGCGGTTTGCAACTGTATTAAAACAGATTTAGATTATCCATTCATGGATTTATCTCGCATTTTCTCCCTTTTTCTAGTATTTACTCATTTTTGACGGTTTGAAGGGATTTTATACTTATTTTAGAATTATAAACTTTCCTTATTATTTATTCAATTATTAGGCGTTTGCGAAACGTCTCTTTTCTGGAATAGGAAATGGGCAATATATACAAAATAAGGGCAACTTGCCACTGCATCGGAGCCCGTTTTTGTATATATTGACCAGTCCCGTCACTTGCGGAAATAGTTTCGCAATCGCCTATATTCAATTATTTTTCCAAACGCCGCAGCAGAGCATACACGCCAACGGCTGCCACAATCATAAACAGATAACCGTCTCCCAGACATTTAAAAAAATCACCCATCATCTCGTATTCTCGCAGCACACCCCAGGTCTGCTGCCATTTTTCCATATAGGTAAGCCTTCTATAACTGGAAAACATGCCCGCATTGTTGGAAAGATACAAGATTAGTCCGGCGTAGGTGGCAATGGGAAGCGTTATGGCGCTGAGTCCCACGCTGACCGGCATTCCGTCCGGTCCCAGATTCAGGGAAAAAAGCTTGTACCCGCCAAAACTCAGAAGAATCATGATGATACCGCCAAATACGGTGATATAACCCTCCCCCATGATATAGGCC
>CAMWTF010000243.1 GCA_947177105.1 uncultured Lachnospiraceae bacterium
CACCAGCTTCTCGGAATCCCTGGCGTTCATCTGACACCCAAATGTCGTTACGCAGGCTTTGGGTAAGCGTCCATTTTTCTGTTCAAACTCCTTCACCCACCTGCGGCATTTTGCCATAAAATAATACTGACGATCTGGTTCTTCTGTGGGGGGCTTTGCACTGATATCTATTTTATCCAGTTCTATTCCCTCAAACATAATTGTTACCATATCCTTTCACAAAAAACTCTTTGACATTATATACTAGAACTCTGATTTTTTCAATGGTTTCCGGCACAATAAAGGCGCGTCCATTACAGACACGCCTTTAACGCTCATTGTATCCCCTTCTAGACCGTTATGATATCTCTTTCAGCATACATCAAAGCCCCGGCAGAATCATTTATTATCACCACATAAAGCCCAATTTGCCACTTCACTTCTAGGCATTCTCGGATTGATTGCAGCATTCTGGTATTGACTATCTGGGTCATTTTGTTGACCAGTATAGTCGATTCCGTTGAGAGTCTATATGAACTTCCCCACAAGCCCCGTGAGCAGCTTCACCACCTGTTCCATGGACTGCACACAGGCATACTCAAACTTGCCGTGGCAGTTCTCCCCGCCGGTACAGAGGTTGGGACAGGGAAGCCCCATAAAGGACAGTCTGGCGCCGTCGGTGCCGCCCCGGATGGGAGTGATGACAGGCTTGATGCCCTGCTCTTCCATGGCCTCCACCGCCTTGTCAATCAGATCCATATGCTCTTCCATGACCTGCCTCATGTTGTAGTAGGAGTCCTTCATATCTACTGTGACAGTGCCTTCGCCATACTTCTCGTTCAAAAAATCGGCCGTTTTTATAAAATAATTCTTTTTCTCTTCAAACAATGCCCTGTCGTGATCCCGGATGATATAGTCCGCCCGCACAGTCTCCACATTGCCCTGAATGCTGTCCAGATGGTAAAAGCCCTCATATCCCTCCGTGTACATGGGATTCTCAGAGACGGGCAGCATACTCTGGAACTCCTGGGCAATGAGAATGGCATTTTTCATCTTTCCCTTGGCAGAACCCGGATGGACGCTGCAGCCCTGTATATGAAGCCTTGCCCCTGCGGCGTTGAAATTCTCATACTCCAACTCCCCCAGAGCCCCGCCGTCCACTGTGTAGGCCGCCTCCGCGCCGAATAGCGCCACATCAAAAAAATCCGGTCCCGCGCCGATCTCCTCGTCGGGAGTAAAGCCGATGCGCAGCTTGCCGTGGGGAATTTCCGGATGCGTCAGAAAATATTGTGCCATAGTCATAATCTCCGCCACTCCTGCTTTGTCGTCCGCCCCCAGCAGCGTGGTGCCGTCCGTGACAATGAGATCCTGGCCCCGGTATTTGCGGATCTCCGGAAAATCCGCCGTCCGCAGTACAATACCCAACTCCTGGTTCAACACAATGTCCTGTCCGTCATAATCCTTGACAATCCTGGGCTTTACACCGGCGCCGCTCATGGCCGGGGAAGTATCCATGTGCGCGATAAAGCCCACCGCCGGCTTGTCCTCACAGCCTTTGGAGGCAGGCACGGTGGCGTACACATAACAATGCTCTCTGTCATAGGTGATCTCCTCCGCCCCCATAACTTGCAGTTCCTCCGCCAGCAGCCCGGCCAGAACATGCTGCTTTTGGGTGCTGGGATGGGTATTGCTGTCCTCGTCCGAGCAAGTGTCAATCTGTACATAGCGCAGAAAGCGATCAATCACATTTTCCATAGATATAGCTCCTTTTCACCATAAAATTGATAAATAAAATAATTGAACATTTCACAAGGCGCTGCCCTGTGTCAGGCAGCGCCCTGTCTTATAAATTCTTAACTTACTTATACTGCTTAACAGTAAAATTGCCGAGTAACCTGACTACATAACGCCAGCCATATACGTTTAACTAATGCAATACGGTAAATTCTGGCGTTATGTAGTATAACCATTTTTATCCTCTCCTGTTGGCAATTTTACCTACACAGGCTTAGGAACTGTAAATAAATAATCCTGCCATTTGACTTGCCCAAATCTCCATGCACTGCGTTGTCGTCAATCGGCGTACCCCAGTACGCCTCATTCCTCCGCCTTGTGCATGAAGATTTGTTCTGCGCCAACTGTCAAGTTATTTACAGTTCCTTATTGTCACTTGCCACCTTGCCCGCCAGGAATCCGGACAATACGGCGGCCAGATCCACTCCGGTGGATTCCTTCAAACCGTCTGTCACCTGGTTCACGGTGTTTATAATATCCCTGGTCAGCTTGGCATTGTTGCCGTCGCCGTACATGGTGATCTTCTCCACCTTCTCCAGAGGAGCGGCGGCATTCTTTACCACCTCGGGCAGAGCCTTGAAGTACATCTCCAGCACTGCGGCCTCGCCCATCTTGGCCATAGCTTCAGCCTTCTTCTCAATACCTTCCGCCTCGGCCACAGCTTTCGCCCGGATAGCCTCAGCCTCTGCCAGACCCTTGGTGCGGATACCCTCGGCCTCCTGCTCCATCTTATACTTCTGGGCTTCCGCCTGAGCCTTCATGGCCTCGGCATCCTTCTCCGTCTCGAACTTCCGGGCCTCAGCCTCTCTCTGACGCTCATACAGCTGGGCGTCCGCCTGTTGCTGCTTGGCAAACTTATCCGCCTCGGCTCTCTTCTTAACCTGTGCCTCCAGCGTCTGCTCCGTTACCTCCACTTCCTTCTGCTTCAGCAGAATCTCCTTCTCCTGCTTGGCAATGTTGGCATTGGCAGTGGTGATCTCCACCGTCTTACGCTGTTCCTCCTCCTGAATCTTGTAAGCCGCGTCCGCCTCGGCCTTCTTGATATCGGAAACCTTCTTCAATTCCGCCTTCTTGATAGCCAACTCGTTCTGCTTGATGGCGATCTCGGACTCCGCGTTCACCTCCGCCTCGTTGGCCTCCCTCTTGGCATTGGCCTGGGCCTTGGCGATCTCCTTCTCGCTCTCCGCCCTGGAGATGGCGGCATTCTTCTGGATCTTGACAATATTATCCACACCCAGATTCTCGATAACGCTGTTGTTGTCCACAAAGTTCTGGACATTGAAGCTGATGATATCCAGGCCCATGGCCGCTAAATCCGGCTCCGCGTTCTCCTTTACCAGAACCGCGAACTTCTGCCGGTCGCTGACCATCTCCTCCAGAGCCATCTTGCCCACGATCTCACGGACATTGCCCTCCAGCACTTCCCGCGCCACACCGCCGATATAGTCAGGCTTCTTGTTCAGGAAATTCTGGGCGGCTAATTTGAGTCTCTCCTCGTTGTCACTGATTTTCACATTGACCGTGGCATCCACTCTGATATTGATATAGTCCGCAGTGGGAACTGCCGTGGAGGTCTTTACGTCGATGGGAATCAGCTGCAGGTTCAGTTCATCCTTCCTCTCCAGAAACGGGATTTTCACACCCGCCTTACCGATCAGCACCTTGGGCCTTTTGCGCATACCGGAGATAATCAACGCGGTATCCGGCGAAGCCTTCACGTAACCAGTCAGAAAGATGATTACAATGACCAGGACAACAATTACTACGGGAACCACAACACTTAAACTTGGCATACTGTTTCTCCTTTCGTCTCCCCGGCCCACAACCCTATGTCGTGGGCATCCTCTTTATGTTATGCATCTATCATAGCACATTAGGACTGCTTTATGCCAGATAAATATACGCACGATAAAAAATTATCTGCCCTCTGCCTCCGCACGTTAGGAACCGTTTCTCAATCCGGTCTGACCTGGCCGGTTCCGGTGACCTGGTATTTGTAGCTGGTCAACTCCCTGAGACCCATGGGGCCCCTGGCATGAAGCTTCTGGGTGCTGATGCCAATCTCGGCGCCAAAGCCGAACTCAAAACCGTCCGTGAACCTGGTGGAGGCGTTCACATAGACACAGGCCGCGTCCACCCTGCTCAAAAAAGCTTCCGCCGCCCCGGGATTGGCCGTGATAATGCTCTCGGAGTGGTGAGTACTGTAACAGTTGATATGGTCGATGGCCTCCTCCAGAGAATCCACTGTCTTCATGGAAATAATATAGTCCAGATATTCTTTCCCATAGTCCTCCTCCGTGGCGGGAAGTACGCCGGATATGGCGGCGCGCACTCTCTCGTCTCCGCGGATTTCCACCTGTTTTTCCTCCAGCGCTTTCTGCAGCCGGGGCAGTAGCGTCTCCCGCACCGCCTCATGGATCACCAGGGATTCGCAGGCGTTGCAGACCCCGATCCTCTGGGTCTTGGCATTCACAATGATAGGAACCGCCATATCCAGGTCCGCGTCCCTGTCCACATAGATATGACAGTTGCCCGTGCCGGTCTCAATCACCGGAATGGTGCTGTTTTCCACCACCGTGCGGATCAGTCCTGCGCCGCCTCTGGGAATCAGTACATCCACATACTCCTTCAGCCGCATAAAGGCTGTGGTGACGGCCCGGTTTGTATCCGTGATCAGCTGAACCGCGTCCCTGTCAATTCCACAGTCCGCCAGCGCCTGCTGCAGCACATGGGCAATAGCCATATTGGAGGCCAGGGCATCACTCCCCCCCTTGAGAATCACCGCATTGCCCGCCTTAAAACACAGGGCGAAGGCGTCTGCGGTCACGTTGGGCCTGGACTCATAGATAATGCCTATGACCCCCAGGGGGACCCTGTGCGTTTCAAT
>CAMWTF010000244.1 GCA_947177105.1 uncultured Lachnospiraceae bacterium
CGTCTATGCCGCCCCGGCATCTTTGTCCGGAGAAACTGCAATTCACGGAACAGGGGGTGGTCATGCCGCCCTGCCCAAAGCTGGCCTATGAGAAAAATGCCAACGACTTTGACTTTGGGGGATTCTGTTTTCGTATAGATGTGCCGGAGCCTGGCGCTTATCATCTGGAGGTGGAGCTTTCGCGTTTGTCGGATGCCGCCCGTATCGCCGTGAGCGGCACACACCCGGAACAGATTGCACAGGAAGGCTGGTGGGACGCCGCTTGGCGGATTCCCCGCGTACATACGGCTTCCTGGAACGAGCATGTCTGGTCCTTTACCTATGTGTGCGGCGGGCGCTCTCTGGAGATCGAGGTGGAACCGGCATCACCGGATCTCACTGTGGCCGTTTGCAGGATCAGCGTCTCGCCGCTGCCCCAGGATGCCCCGCGGGAACTTCCCGCCCTGTATACCCTGGGGGATTCCACCGTGAAGTCCTATGTGTACGAGGAAAATATTATGTCTGCCTGGGGACAGATCTTTGATGATCTTTTTGATCCGGAGCAGGTTAGGGTGGTAAATTACGCCATGGGCGGACGCTCTCTGTCCACCCTTTACCGGGAGGGACGCGCCAATGATCTCTTTTTAAATGCCCGTCCCGGAGACTATCTGCTTCTGCAGTCCGGGCACAACGACGAGGCCCGGGGACCGCTAAACGGTCCCGAGACCCGGTACGGCAGAGGCAACACAGGGGAAACCTTTACCGCAAGACTTGAAACCTACTTCATCCCCGCCGCCAGAGCCATGAAGCTGAACCTGATCCTGGTCACGCCCATGACCCGGATCAACGGCAATCAAACCGACGACAAAAACGGTGTCCTGTTCTGCGGCTTCGCAAAGTCCGGCAGCATCGACTGCCCCGGGCTGCTGCGGCAGGCCGCCGCCCGGCACGGACTTCCGCTGGTGGATCTGTATACGGAGAGCTGCGAATATCTAAAGTCCATTGGGGGAGACGCCGCCAAGGCTGTCTTTTTGTCCGTGGAGGCCGGAGAGACTGCCGGAAAGACCAACTCCGGCAGTTATGCCAACGGTCATCCCGACAACAAATGCGACGGGACCCACTACAAAGAAGCCCTCTCCAAGCAGTTCGCGCGCATGGTGGCGTCCTCTCTGCTCAGACAGGGCCTGATACCGGAGCGTTTCCTGCTGCCCTTCGCCAGAAAGGCCATCCGCTCCGGGGATGCTTATCTTATGTTTCCCGAAATGTGCCCGGATGTACAGACCGGGAGAAATGCCTACTACCGCAACCAGATAGAATTTATGGTAAAGCATCATATTCTGGAGAAAAAAGAGGACGGCTGTTTCCATCCCTTTGAGCCTGTCAGCGCGGCGCAATTTGCCGCCGCGCTCTGCAGGGCCATGAAGCTTGCCGCCTTCCCCGGCGAAAACGACCTCACGCCGGCAGGCAGGCTGCTCTCCCCGGATGC
Source organism: uncultured Lachnospiraceae bacterium (assembly GCA_947177105.1). GTDB lineage: Bacteria > Bacillota > Clostridia > Lachnospirales > Lachnospiraceae > Acetatifactor. Next base: position 1,466 of record CAMWTF010000244.1, read on the forward strand.
CGAATTTGCGGCCATGGGTCTGGGCACGGACAGCGGTCTTTCACTGACCAGAGAGGTGATGGCCCTGTTTGTATACCGTGTCTATCTGTTCTGTTTCCCGGTAGCGGAAATTCCTATAGACCCGGACTGCCCGGCCTATGTAAAGCCGCCTTATATGACAGACTACAACGGAAGCGGCATCGCCTTTGATGACCCGAATTATGATCCTAATCTCACGGGGCAGAGCGCCATGTACTATCCTCTGGTTTCCTGGGAACAGCTCACCGACAGAGAGCAGATCGCGCCGCCCTGCAGACGGGCCGCCAGAGAATGCTACCGCCTGGGACTCATGCGCTCCGAGTCAGGTATTGCCCGGGGCCGCATGGTCTGCGGAACCACTTTCGATCCAAAGACTGTGGTGACCAGAGAGAAAGCGGCGAAGGAACTGTACTTTCTCCAGACCCTTACCCATGGAATCCTGGAAGAAACGGATCGATTTTAATGGGGGCTTTCGAGCATCTCCTCAAACACCTCCTCCGGCACAGGTTTACAGTAATGGTAGCCCTGCGCTACATAGGCTCCTATCTCCATCATAAGCTCCGTGTCATCCTTTGTCTCCACGCCCTCGCAGACCACCTGGGCATTCAAATCTCTGGCCAGATTTACGATGTTTTTCATTATCTGTACCTGCCTGACCCGGTTTTCGTTGTTGAGGAGGAACGACCTATCCAGCTTGATAACGGAAGCCGGAATCTGCTCAAACACACCCAGAGAAGAATATCCTGATCCGAAATCATCTATGGACAGCCGCACCCCCTTTTCCCGCAGAATGTCCACAACCTCTTTGACCTTCTGCTGCTGCACTTCCTCCACCACCAGAGTCTCTGTGATCTCCACCTCAATCAACTCCTTGGGAATCCGGTATTTATCCATCACGTTCTCAAATCTCTGCGGAAATCCGTCGGTGGTAAAGTGGATCCGGGAAAAATTGCAGGACACCGGCACCACGGTTTGTCCCGCGTCGATTCGTCTGCGCAGCATCCTGCAGACACTCTCCATCACAAAGAAATCAATATCCTGAATCCTGCCGGTGCGCTCATAATAGGGCACAAAAAATCCCGGCGCCCGAATGGCCCCCTCCGCCGTGGGGTCCTTAAAGCGCACCAGGGCCTCCGCCCCTACAATCCGCTCGTTGCGGATATCCACCTTGGCCTGATAATAGGCTACAAAATCCTTGTTCACATCCACCGACTCCAGCAGCTTCTCACGCTCATGATTCTCCCGCAGCTGGGCCCGCAGCTTGTCATCGTATATCTGCACCGTATTGCTGTAGTTATTTTTCAGGGAATCCACCAGCTGAATACTCTCGGACAGAGCCCTCCGCAAGTCGCTGTCCCCATTCTCCAGACACCCTACGCCTATGTTCAGGGCCATGTGGGTCTCCGCCTCCTCATAGATACGCGAGGAAACCCGATCCGCTATATCCAAAAGCCGCTTTTTCAGCTCCTCCGGATCCTCATATTTCACAAAGAGCACAAAATGGCTGCCGTAGGTTCTGGCATAAAGATCCCTCTTACCGTCCACTTCCTTCGAAAGCGTCTCGATTACCAGCTCCAATACTCTCTGCCCCGCACTCCAACCGTACAGCGCGTTATAGCTCTTAAACTGTCCGATATCCGTGTAGGCCACGGCGTAGTTGCCGCTTTTGTCCGCAGCCAGCTTCCGCATCGCCCGATACCGTAAGTAATTGAGATTCCAGACATTGAACTCTGTGTCCTTATACATCAGCTTCTGCACACGCATACTGTTGCGCAGAAGGAAAAACAGCACCAGAATGATGACCGCCGCGCAGACCGAAAGAATCAGTATGATGGGAATACTGTTGTCGCTGATAAAATTTTCTATGCTCATCTTGGAGTAAAAATTGTCCTGAAGCATATAGTCGTTGACCATCTTATCGCTGACTGCGATCAACTCCTTGTTCAGAATGCCGAGAAGAGGGGAATCCTCATCTGCCGCTACCACCATATAGATACTATGAACATCACTGAGCACACTATGGATTTCCATCTTGTTGAAACGAAGTTGGGATCCCAGCAGGTACTCCGCCAAATATCCGTCGCACATGGCTGCGTCCGCCTGCCCCTCCTTTACCGCATACAGACTCTCAAGCTGCGTGGGAAAAGTCAAAAGCCGGGTATTCTCACCCATGAAATTCTGGGTCGCCTCTCCTGCCGCATTGCTGTTCTCCACCGCCAGTATGCCGATGGTATCCGCTTTGTCACTTCTGCGCATAATAATGACCTGGGGCACCTGGGCGTACACCTTCGTCACCGCCAGTCCCTCCGCTTTCACATTTCTGGCGGCTTCTCCGCAATAACTCAAGATGTCGATGTGGCCGTCCTTTAACGCCGCTTTGGCCTCCTCCATGTCATCCAGCCTCACGTAGTCAAAGATAATGCCCGTGCTCACGGACACCTCCTCCAGCACCTGTTTGGCAAGTCCCAAATATACCCCCTCGCTCTCGTAGGAAAAAGGATAATACTCGTCCAGATATCCTACCGTCAGCCTTCCCCTTGCCGCTATATACTGCTTTTCATCATTGGTGAGCAATATAGTCTGATCCAGCCTGCTGTCGTAATACTTCACCATCAACTCGTTTTCCAGTTCCGGACGGTTCATCTTCACATCCGCAATACCCTGGTTGAGTTCCCGCATCAGATCGTCATTTCCTTTATAAGATATGTAATAGAAGGGCATGGGCGCGAACCGGCCCACCACGCGCTGCCCCTCCCGGATCTCCGTGAGGGAATGGACCAGAGCCTCAATATCACCCGCCTCAAGAGCCGCCTGCAGGGACGCCGTGTCCTTATACTCCCGCACCTTGGGTCTGCGAATGCCATGATCCGCCATATATTCATAAAACTCGTCCTTCCGTATATAACTGTCTACAACGCCAAAGGTCACATTACCCATGGCGTTAAAATCCTCATAGGCCAACGCGCTGTCGCTGTTGACGGCAATAGCTCCAAAGGTATAGCCGCTGGCCAGATTGGCATATTGGTACATCTCCGCCCGCTCGTTGGAATACTGCGCGGAACCCACCAGGTCAATCTTCTTATCCTGCAGGATGTCCAGTGCTTCGTTCCAACTCTCACACTCCACATACTCCACATTCCAGTTGACATAGTCGCACAGGGCTTCCAGATAC
>CAMWTF010000245.1 GCA_947177105.1 uncultured Lachnospiraceae bacterium
CGGCGAGCCTGTATGCGAACTGGCTGAATACCCTTCGCCCGCTGCTGGATGTCAAAGGGGAGGGATATCCCACGTTCATGCAGAGCGAGGAGTGGCGAAAGAAGGATTTGGAATGCTTTGCGGGCAGCTTTACAGAGCTGAAGCATGATACGATACTCTACTCCAAACAGGTGATTGCGGAGATGGGCGGGGGCTATGACGAGGAGCCGGATTACAGAGGGTATGTGGAGCCCGAACCCGTGATATATGCCAGATTCGCCGGGCTGACCGACATGACGGCCCAGGGGCTGGAGAAATACGGGATGCTGGACCAGGATGATCAGGAAAATCTGTCACGCCTGTCCCAGATAGCAAAGCAGCTGCAAGTGATCTCCCAGAAAGAACTGCGGGAGGAAAACCTGACCGATGAGGAGTATGAGTTTATTGAATGCTATGGCGGATATATAGAACATTTCTGGTATGACGCCGTAAAGGGGGAAGAAGGCACTGAGGGAATATCCAGCGAAGAATATCCGGCGGCTGTGGTGGTGGATATCGCCACCGATCCCAGTGGAGTGGTGCTGGAGGCGGCCACGGGCAATCCGTCTTTGATTTATGTGGTGGTCAGGGTAGACGGCAAGCTGAAAATCGCAAAGGGCAGCGTATATGACTTCTATCAGTTTGCATGGCCTATGGAGGACCGGCTGACAGACTCTAAGTGGCGCCAGATGATGGGGCTGCAGGCCGACGAGGAGGGCAACTATCATTATGAGAAGGTCATCTCAAAGCCGGGGTGGACCGACAGTTACCGATACAGATATGAGTGGGAGTAAAAATTTGAAAAAAGCATTTTTTGCGATAATGGCGTTGGCAGCTGCCGGCGCCATTATCTGTCTTATGGGGAGGAACCGGATGTTTTTGCCCCGGTGGGCAGAATGGGAGAGCGGAACATATTACAGCCACTGCGGAGAATATGAAATAGCTCTGGACAAAAAGACGGTAAGGGTTCTGCGGGATGACGTATGTATATGGACTTCGCCGGAGGGAGTGAAGGTTCAGCAGGCTTTGTCCTGCGATATCGACAATGATTCCCAGGACGAGCTGATACTGCTCTGTTGGAAAAAAGGGCGGTATGGCCGTCACAGGCCCTTCTGGGTGGAGGAGGACGAGGAAGAGTGGTCCCAGCATATTTTTGTCTATGAGTATGAGGAGGGGGGAGTCCGGCCCAAGTGGATGTCCTCCTATATCGGGCAGGATGTGGCAAATATGGCCGCAGGGAGCAGAGAGGACAGGACGCCGGGGCAGTCAGAACAGACCAATCACCTGTGGCTGACCGACCCGGGGGGCAAGATCAGCTGCTGGATTTGGGACTACTGGGGATTTACTCGGAAAGAGACAGAGGTATCCTTTGTGGTTTTTGGGGACAACCTGATCCATGAGCCGATCTACAGATATGGTCTGAACCAGGAAGGGGACTTTGCCTATTTGTATGAAAATATCAGGGATGCCATTGCCCAAAGCGACGTGGCGGTGATCAATCAGGAAACGCCCTTTACGGACAATCCCGCCCTGTATGGCGGCTATCCCAGATTCGGGACTCCTGTCCAGGTGGGGCAGGCGCTGGTGGACGCCGGATTTGATGTGGTGACATGCGCCACCAATCATGCCCTTGACAGGGGGGCGGCAGGCGTAGATTTTACCAAGGCGTTTTTGGAGGAGCAGGGCATAATCTGTCTTGGAATACAGGCAAAGGAGGAGAAAGGCGATACGCCCTATACGGTTATAAAAAGAAACGGCATACGCATGGCGTTGCTGAATTATACCTATGGCACAAATGGAATACAGATCCCCCAGGAGTATCCCTATATGGTCCACTTGCTCGAGGATGAGGAGAAGGTCCGGGAGGATATAGGAAAAGCTAGGGCAGAGGCGGATTTTGTGATTGTATTCGCCCACTGGGGTACAGAATATGCAAAGCAGGCGGATGAGTACCAGCAAAAGTGGGCACAGCTGTTTCTGGAGAGCGGAGTGGACGTGGTGGTGGGCACCCATCCCCATGTGCTCCAGCCCTGGGAGGTACTCAGGGACGAACAGGGGCATGAGATGCTGGTCTACTACTCCATCGGAAATTTCGTCAGCGCCCAGAGGGAGGAGACCTGTGTGAAGGGAGGCATGGCAGAGTTCACAATCTCCCTCACGGACAGGGGCTACCGGGTTACGGAATACGGGCTGCAGCCCCTGGTCATCACCCGGAAGGAGGGCGGCAGATATACGGTGGATTTTGAATAGGTCCGCCGGTTTCCTGCCGGTTGATTTTGTGTCCTATGGTATAGGGACGCTCCATTGTATATATGGCTTTTCTGCCCTATAATACTATTGTAAGCCACATGACAAATTTCTGCTTTCAATCCTGCATAGGCCATATATGGAAGGCTCTGAGGTAAGGCGGATTCCGTGGGCCTTTGTGGGCCGCGTTCCATTACAGGGCCTGCGCCGTATGGAAACTGGAAGTATAGGAGAGGACGGGAAGGAAAAGGATGGAAACCATTAATCTGGCGGACAATATAGCCCGCCTGCGGCGCAGGCGGCAGATTACCCAGGAGGAACTGGCGGATTATCTGGGCGTGACCAAGGCGGCAGTCTCCAAGTGGGAAAACAGGCAGACCATGCCGGATATCCTGCTGCTGCCCCAGCTGGCCGGTTTTTTTGACGTGACCATAGACGAGCTGCTGGGCTATGAGGCATGGCTGTCCGGGGAACAGATCCGGCGTCTCTACAGGGAGTTGTGTGAGGATTTCGCCAGTCAGCCCTTTTCCAGGGTGATGGAGAGAGTGGGTTCTCTGGTGCGCCGATACTATTCCTGCTATCCGTTTTTGTTACAGATCTGTACACTGTATTTAAACCACTTCATGCTGGCAAAGGACGGGGAGGAAAGAGAGAGAATACTAGGAGAGGCGGAGGCGCTGTGTGACCGGGTTCTGCAAAACTGCAGGGATGTGGGAGTATGCACAGAGGCGGTGTCTCTGAAAGCCATACTGAATCTGCGGCAGGGCCATGCCCGGAAAGCCATAGAGACGCTGGAACCCATCCTGCAGGGCAGGTATATTCAGGGACAGAGCGGGGCAGCGCTGGTGCAGGCATACTGCATGGCGGGCGAGCGTGAAAAGGCAAAAACCCATGCCCAGATCCAGCAGTATATGGATTTGCTGGGGCTGGTGGGAGATGCCATTTCACTGTTGTCTCTGTATGAAACGGAGCCCGTCAGGAGCCGGGAGATCATGGGCCGTGCGCAGAAGGTGATACACATCTTCGGGCTGGAAGAGCTGCATCCCAATATTGCGGCGCAGTACTATTATCAGGCGGCTTTGGCACAGGCTTTTGCCGGGGAGAAAGAAGGGGCGCTGGAAATGCTGGAGGGCTTTGAGCGATGTATAGGCATACTCCTGACCCAGGAGGAAATCCTGCTCCACGGGGATTGGTATTTTGACCGGATAGAGGAATGGATCGGGCAGCTGCCGCTGGGCAGCATGGCGCCGCGGGACAGGGCTTTTATCAGGCAAAACATGTTGGAAGCGCTGGATCATCCGGCCTTTGAAACGCTGAAGGAGCTGAAGGCATTTCAGGAGATATATCAGCGCCTGTCGGGAGATTGATATTTTCGGATGCCGCCTGACACAGCCACGCAGGCGCAGTCTGCGCCGGATCATATTTCTCCGGCGCAGGAAAAGGGAGAGCTTAGTCGGCGATATGCACAGGGAGGTAAATATGCTTACGATAGAACATTTGACGAAGCACTATAAAGGCAGTGAAAAGGGGATTACGGATCTGAGCCTGCACATCAGGCCGGGGGATATCTTTGCCTTTATCGGGCACAATGGAGCGGGTAAGACCACCACGCTGAAATGCGTGGCTGGAATCCAGGATTTTGATGCCGGGACCATTCGGGTTGGCGGCCGGGACATTTTAGAGGATCCCATGGGATGTAAGCAAATGCTTGCCTATATTCCGGATAACCCGGATGTATATGAATATCTGACGGGCATCCAGTATCTGAATTTTATCGCCGACATATTCCGGGTTCCGGCAGATCTGCGCAGAGAGCGCATAGGAAAATATGGGGATGCCTTTGAAATTACCCCGTCTCTGGGGGATCTGGTCTCCACTTATTCCCACGGTATGAAGCAGAAGCTGGCGATTATCTCTGCATTGGTACATGAACCCAGGCTGTTGCTTCTGGACGAGCCATTTGTGGGACTGGACCCCAAAGCCTCCGTGATCCTGAAGGATATCATGCGCTGCTTCTGCGGGGATGGGGGCGCCATCTTTTTTTCCACCCATGTGCTGGATGTGGCGGAGCGGTTATGTAACAGGGTGGCGATTATCAAAGACGGCACACTGATTACTTCCGGCGATATGGAGAAGGTACTGGGGGAGGGAGGGTCTCTGGAATCTATTTTTATGGAAGTGACGGGGCAGCGGGACTATATATCCCGGGAAAGCCTGTGACATCTGGAATGCGGAGGGTATGACGATGGGTGTGTTGACGCAGATAAGGCTTCTTGCAAAGCTGGAGCTATGCAACTTGTTTGGTCTCAATGTGCTGCGGTTTTCCCGGGACGGGAAAGTGAAGAAAAGGGCCGGGGGCATGCTGGCGGTGGTTGCGGTGCTGT
>CAMWTF010000246.1 GCA_947177105.1 uncultured Lachnospiraceae bacterium
TCGGAAGCCACCGCAGGAAACGCGCCAGCATCCACAAAGTAAAAGGGGCCACCAAAAACAGATTGTTTATGGCAGAATACAAGTGGTTATTGCTGCCCAGAGGGGTGATCAGAATCACCAATATCCCCAGTCCGCACAGCAGCTTCTCCTTTTCCGCACTCTTTTTGCGAAGGATCGTGACCAGCCCCACCGCCAGCGTGGCTGTCAGCAGGAAGGCCCCCCACTGGAAAGCGCTGAGCTTGGTGCTGTATTTCAGGTTAAACATATTCTGCAGCATCAGATAGTAAAAACCGCAGAAAACACAGGCTACATAACCAATATGCTTGATCCATTTCCATTTTTGGAAATCATATACTGCCAGTCCCAGTATCAGGAAAAAGATGCTTAGCTTTAAGCCGGATCGCAAGCTGAACCTATTGTGCAGTATCAGTTCACAGAAACCCCAGAATACGCAGACCACATACACGACATACTTGATCCACTTCACTTTTCGGGGGAGGGACGCGTATGCCAATACTCCCAGTACGACAATCAAAACCAGATATCCCAGCCATATGCAGTTCTGCAAATAGTTGCGCAGCTGCTGCGTCACCATGGAATAGACCGTGTACTCGGATGCCTCCGAGGGCATGGACAGCAGCCGGACAATCCCCTGGACATACGTCCCCAGTCCATACCGCAGCGCGATTACGGCCATGCCGCCTCCCAGTCCCAGCAGGTAGCCCGCCAGACATTGCAGCGTCTGCTTTACTGTCTGCCCCAGCTTCTGTCGGCGGATCACAGCCATGGCCCACACCGCCAGGATCAGCGCTGCCTCCGCCAGGTTGGGGAAACGCACCAGCACATTCAGACCCAGGCATATACCTGCGCCTACAAAATATCTGCATGTCCTTGCAAAGTCACCTGACAGGGCCTGATAAAGCAGTATAACGCCTGCCCCCATCAGCAGATAAGTCAGGTAATTGTACAGCAGCGCCGTAGGACACCAGCAGAAGCTGATGGCCAGCATCTCCCCCCAGAAGGTCAATGCCTTAGGAAGCCCCACCCTGCGGGTGAAAAAAAAGTATCCGCCCAGCGCCAGCAGACTCACCATCAGTCCCGTGTAGATATTCAGCCCCAGCATGGCGCCGCCGCCGGGCAGCAGCGTAAACAGATGCCCCAGAGCATTGCCCAGGTAGGTGCTGAGCAGCCACATGGGATCCATATGATCCATGTAGGTAAAATTGCCATAGTTGTATCCTGTGTCCCACCACTCTGCGCCCACCCGGACATGCCGCAGCGGATAGAGCAGCAGTACCAGGGGGTATAACCGGCACAGGTTCTTCTTTATTATCCGACTGATTTTTTCCATATATCCGAATCCTCTTATCTGACATTCCCTAAACCCTCCCGGCCTTTATTGACGGAGGCGGAAAAAGATGATATATTAACTTATATTTTATGCATTGGAGGAAATCATCATGCAATTTCATATAATAAAATCACCCTGGCCAAGGCGGATGCTCATTATCGTTCTCTCCTATCTGAACGTACTCTCCCTTGCCAGGGTTATCTCATTAAACGGGGAGGGGGGTGTTTACTTCGGCGGCAAATATTTTGGCTATAACCTTTCCTCTGTATTATTGTTTGCCGTTACCGTCTGGCTGCTCCACCGCTTTTTCCTGCTGAAAGACAGACGCCTAAGGGTCCTGTCCTCCATAGGAGGCATCCTGCTGGGAATGGCCATTGTCTATGGCGGATATGCCCATTACGCCAACGATATATTCCGCTCCGTCTCAGAGGGAATCCTGCAGCTTTTCCTGATAATGGGCATCAGCGCCTGCACCACCCCCCTATGCGCGGAATTGCTTCAATTGCCCGGCCGCGTACAGACATGGTACGCCGGGAAACAAAAGACCCTGCCCACAGGCCGCTTTTATGCTTTCATAGACAGCCGCCGCTGGTTGTATTTCCTGCTGACATGGGGCATTCTCATGCTCTCCTATGTACCGATTTTTCTCAGCCAATGGCCGGGAAATTTTGTGTTTGACGCCAAATACCAGCTCCGTGAGGTATGCAACAACAGCTACTCCACGCACCATCCCCTGCTGCACACTCTGCTGATGGGCAAAGCCTACCAGTTCGGAGTACGGATAGGCAATGTGTCCGCGGGCTATCAGCTTTACACTCTGCTCCAGATGCTGATACTTTCCAGCTCTTTCGCTTATCTGCTGTTTTATCTATATAAAAAGAAAGTTCCCCGCTGCATCCGCGTAGGTGTGCTCCTCTGGTTTGCCCTGTTCCCCATGCATCCCGCCTTTGCGATCTCCGCCACCAAGGATGTGTTATGTGCGGCTTTCTTCCTGTATTACGCAATTTTTCTGTTCCGGCTGATAGCGGACAGAGAAAAGTTCGCCTGGTACAGCTATGCCGGCATGATCCTGGCAGGGGTCCTGCTGGGCCTGCTGCGCAACAATGCCATTTATGCCGTGGCCGTCTCGGGAGTTATCGTGCTTCTGTACCTGAAAACGCTGAAATCCAAGGGGTGTTATTTGATTACCCTTGCGGCGATCCTGCTGCTTCACTCCCTCTGTAACCGGGGACTGATTGCATACGCCCACGCCTACAGCCCGGATACCCAGCGCGAGATGATGTGTGTGCCTCTCCAGTGCATGGCCCGGGTTGCCAGCTATCGGAGGGCGGAACTGGATCCCGCTCTGTACGAGGAAGTCTGTATGTATATCCAGGAGGAAGATATTCCCGGCTACAATCCCTATCTGGCCGATTCGGTTAAAAATAATGCCAACGAACATCTGCTCCGCAGCAATAAGCTGAATTTTTTCAAGCTCTGGGCCAAGATCGGACTGCAATTTCCCGATGAATATCTGGAGAGCATCATCACCAACACCATGGGCTATTGGTATCCCCTGAACCAGGGAATGTATGTCTCAGCAGATATCGCCATCTATCACACACTGATCGAGACGGAGCATGAAATATTGAAACATGACTATTTCCCTTTAGTGACGGGATATTACAATTATCTGCTCTACCATATAAACTACCGCAGCCTTCCCATCCTGGGATACCTCTTCCGCAATGTTCCCTATGTATGGCTTCTGGCGCTGGCTCTGCTGTGGAGCATCTACCAAAAGCGCTACAGCCTGCTGATATGGGGAATGCTGCCCCTGATGTATCTGGGAACCTGTTTCCTGGGACCCATGGCCGCCCTGCGCTATATCTACTGCCTGATCGTGTGTACGCCGCTGCTGCTGCATAGCATGATACATCCATGCGCAGAGCAGTGAGCATCCGGGCGGCCCTATCCCTCTCTGTTTAGAGCTTTGCATGTTCCTCTTGCCTGATTCTTCGCAGACTACTTTTCCAGCTCCACGGTGCCAAGCAGTTCCTTGATCTCCTCCACGCTCAGCCACTGGGTGTTGTTGCCGGAGCTGTAGGAGAAGCCCTCCGCCACTTTTATGCCCGTTGGCTGCACTTTCTGCCTGTCGCTCCACACCATCTGGGGATAGATGATAAAATGCTTGTCATACTCATAGGTGTGGGGGGAGTCTTCCACCGTCACCATAATCTCATGCAGTTTCTCTCCCTCCCGGATGCCCACCTCCGGCATCTGACAGCCGGGCAGCATGGCCTGGGCAAGATCCGTTATCTTAAAGGAAGGAATCTTGGAGATGAAAGTCTCGCCGCCTCTGGCCTCTTCCAATGCCTTGATTACCAGCTCCACACCCTGGCGCAGACTGATCCAGAAACGGGTCATGCGGTAATCCGTGATGGGCAATTCCGTGCCGCCGTTTTTCAGAATATTGTGGAAAAAGGGAATCACTGACCCCCGACTGCCCGCCACATTGCCATAGCGCACAATGGAAAAACACACATCCTTGGCTCCGGCGTAGGCATTGGCGGCAATGAACAGCTTGTCCGACACCAGCTTGGTGCCGCCGTACAGGTTCACAGGGTTCACCGCCTTGTCCGTGGACAGCGCCACCACTTTCTTTACCCCTGTATCCAGTGCCGCGTCAATCACATTTTGCGCGCCGCCTATATTGGTCTTGATGGCCTCCGCGGGATTGTACTCACAGGCAGGCACCTGCTTCAGCGCCGCCGCATGTATACAAAAGTCCACGCCCTCAAAGGCCCTGGTCAGCCGCTCCTTATCGCGTACGTCTCCGATAAAAAATCGCAGCTTGGAGGCATATTCCTTGAACTCGTTCTGCATGATGAACTGCTTGAATTCATCCCGGGAGTAGATAATTATCTTCTTTGGCTCATAATGCTCCAGCACATATCTGGTAAAGGCTTTGCCAAAGCTGCCGGTTCCGCCGGTAATCAAGATTGATTTATTATTCAGCATAGTAGTTCTCCTTCATTATTCTTAAGGCGCTATTCCTCGCATGCCTATATTTTCCAAATTATAGCATAATTTTTTCTGAATTGCAATTTCTCCATATTATTTCCCGCTATCCTTCAGGAAATACCTGACTTTCAAACCATGGTCATGGTTTGCTGACGCGTCTTAAGGGGAATATGATAACAATTTTGATACATTTTGAGGGAAAAGGAAAATTTTTCAAAAAACTAATTGTCGCATCTTGCACATTTTTGCGCATTGAATTATAAT
>CAMWTF010000247.1 GCA_947177105.1 uncultured Lachnospiraceae bacterium
CTTTGCCTGCGATATTGCACCAATCAGTATTTGGATGTGCAACATCCAAACTTGTAACTTTAGGGTTGAATTTGCCACTGCCCTGGGGTAAAATGATACAATATTCTCCCTTGCGCAGTCCACGAGATGCGCAGAAAGGAAAAAATGGTTACTTTACTGATTAAAATCTTTATCAGGGACAGCCAAAACACATCCTCCCCCGCAGTACGGCAGGCTTACGGCATGCTCTGCGGAGCCGTGGGGATTGGGCTGAATCTGCTTCTCTTTGCCGGGAAATTTTTTGCCGGGCTGCTCAGCGGCTCCATCGCCATCACGGCGGATGCCTTCAACAACCTGTCGGACGCAGGCTCTTCCATTATAACCCTGATCGGTTTCCGGATGGCGGGACAAAAGCCTGACCCGGGGCATCCCTTTGGACACGGGCGCATTGAATACATCTCCGGCTTTCTGGTTTCCCTGCTGATCCTGGTGATGGCCCTTGAACTGATCAAGGGCTCCGTGGAAAAGATCCTCCATCCCCAGACTCTGACCTTTTCTCCTGTTATTGTGGTGATTCTTGCAGTCTCCATTCTGGTGAAATGTTACATGGCCCTGTACAATGCCCGGATCGGCAGGCAGATCGACTCCGCCGCCATGAAAGCCACTGCCACCGATAGTCTCAGCGATATGCTGGCTACCACAGTGGTGTTGGCGGCTACGCTGACAGCCCACTATACCAGGCTCTCCATCGACGGCTACTGCGGCGTGCTGGTAGGGCTGTTCATCCTCTATGCAGGCTTTCAGGCCGCCAGAGATACCCTCAATCCCCTGTTGGGCCAGGCGCCTGATCCGGCCTTTGTAAAACAGATTGAAGAGATCGTCTTGTCCTACGATCCCATTCTGGGCATCCATGATCTGATTGTCCATAACTATGGTCCCGGCCGGGTGCTGATCTCCCTCCATGCGGAGGTGTCCGCAGACGGCAGCCTGCTAAAGCTGCATGACACCATCGACCAGGCGGAACACAGATTGCACAACGAACTGGGCTGCAGCGCCGTGATCCATATGGATCCCGTCTGCATCCACGACGAACAGACCCAGCGCCTGAAAATCATGGCCCAGCACATAATCTCCACAATAGACGAGAGACTGACCCTTCATGATTTCCGCATTGTGGCCGGCCCCACCCACACCAATTTGATCTTTGATGTGGTGACCCCCTATGATTTTGACTACAGCGACGCCGGACTCTGCGAGTTGATAAGCCGCCGCCTGAAGGAACAGGACGCCAGCTACTGCGCCGTCATAGAAGTGGACAAACAGATGCTATAGCCTTTCAGCAAGGGTAAGTCACAATCCCCAGCAGCTGACCCTGCCGCACACCGACAACGGCCTCCTGCCCAATGAACTCATTGCTGATTCCGATGGGAAAATCATTGGTAATCCTAGCGTTGTCAAGCTCATATTTCATTCCCCGGATGTCCACGCCCAGAGCTTCTCCATTTAAGGAAAACAGAGACAGATATCCCTCCATGGATGCCGGAAATCGCATTTCCTCATCCTCCATCACAAAACACATCCCCGCTTTGTCCACCAGATATCCCACTGCTCCGCGGCGCCTTAAGAAAAGCAGACATTGGATATTGGCAACGGTGTGCTCCAGCCTCCTCCCGCCCATGGCTCCATAGAGCAGAAAGTTGCTGTACCCCTGCTCCAAAGCCAGCCGGATGGCTGCCAGGGTATCCGTGTCGTCCTTCTCCGGTTTCAGGCGGATCACCCTCTCCGGGCTTTTCGCCTCCCACTCGACGATCCGTGCCAGCTGCGTACTCTTCACCGAATCAAAGTCCCCCAGCACCAGATCCGGTTCAAGTCCCAGCCGCTCACAGTATTCCATCCCGCCGTCCACGGCGATCAGCAAATCGTCCTGGGATACCTCGATCTCTGTTGCTGACAGATCGCCCGCCGCCACAATTACACACTTCCCTGTCTGTTTCCCCATGTTCCAGTCTCCTCTTCTCTTGCATATTTGTCCGTTTTACGCTATAACTGTATTGGGAAATATCTGGTTTGATTATGGCAGATTTTTTTCCCGATTGCAAGCGACGGATTTGAAACATAATTTCGCAGTCGCCTAATATATGCCACAGACAAAAAGGAGTCATTATCATGCAATATGCCACGAATGCATATCCCCCGGAAACTATAAAGCGCATGGAAGTCATGGACCGGCGCTACCGGCAGGCGGCACGGGAATACTTTTCCAAGCGCTGCGAGTATTACCGGCAGCTCACCGGCGGCCGATATACCCGCATCACCATTCGGGATCAGAAAACCCGCTGGGGGAGCTGCTCATCCACCGGCACTCTGTCCTTTAACTACCGGCTTATGTTTGCGCCGCCTCGGGTACTGGACTATGTGGTGGTACATGAACTCTGCCATCTGACCCACATGAACCACTCCCGGGATTTCTGGAACCTGGTGGGTTTTGTCATGCCGGAATACAAAATACATCGCGCCTGGCTGAAGGAACATGGCCGGGAGCTGAATATTGAAGAGCATATGAAGAGGCTGAACCTGTTATAGGCTCAGCCTCTATATCTTTCCTGCTCAAAATTTCCTTGTTATTCGTATATCGCTTTTCACACCTGACATATGCGAGAAAATGGACTCTAGCGATTCTCATTCACGAACACCTGCGCCCTGGATTGAATAATGTCCACCACATCCTGTACGCTCTTCTGTCCGCTGAAGAATGCCTCCGCCTCCTCCGTGATAATATTGCGAATATCCTCATTGTAATAGGCCGTGCGATCCACAGTGTAGATAAACTCACAGATCGCATCTACCTCTTCCTGGGTAAATGGCTCTAAGACAATCTCCTCCCCGCCAATATACCAAGTGTCGTCGTAATACTGCTTATTGCCATCCTCATCCGTCCAGTAGGACCTCTCCGTAGCTTCCTGCGCCTTGCTCAGGAATGCGGACTTCAGCACCGGCATGGCATAGAGTTGATTGCTGGTCTGGTACTCCTCTGTCAGGAACTGCCGCACAAACTGCCATGCTCCATCCTGATGCCCGGAACTGGCGGAGAGCATGAAGGTATAGTTACCGGAACTGAGGACGGATCCATTGGAATCCGATGTGGGGAAACCCACAAAGGAAATCTCCTCGCCGATATACCCCTTGATCTGATATTTGCAGTCTCTGATATTGTTGATATACAAGTCATACAGCAGGGCCCGGTTCTCCCGGTACTGACTCTCCTGATAGGTATAATCATAGTTTTCCCAATAGTCCTGAGGGTATTCTTTAGGCAGCGTCTTGGCATACTCCAGCATATCGATGAAGCTCTGAGAGTTGAAATTACACTTGCCCGTCTCCACATCGATAAAGTCCTGTCCCGCATAGCTCAGCATATAGTAGATATAGCTGTCCCGTACCATATCGCCAAATGCCTTGGCGCCCTCCGGCATGGTGGCAAGCACTGCATCCACATCCGCCATAGTCCAGGACTGCGGCTCTCCCACCAAGGATTTTTTTGCAATCATGGTGCGCACATTAAAACTGGGAACCACCGCGTACAGCTTTCCGTTCACAGAGTAAGCATCCCACACATTCTGCAGGTACTCCTGCTTACCCAATTCCTCGTCGGCCTTCAGCATCTCACTGATATCCGCCAGCAGCCCCTTGGATACATAGTTGCCATAACTGCTCATATCGCTTAATAACATGATATCCGGCATCTGGCCGCTGGTAATGTCACTGTTGAGCCTAGTCTGTCCTGCCGTCCAGTCCTCATTGGTGTTGTAGGTGCTGTAATCCTTTACCGTGATTCTGTATTGATTGCTGGTCTTATTGAATTCTATAACCTTCGACTTGATATCCGAATTCACATACTCTCCGCCCAGCACCAGCACTTCCTTGTCCGGAATATCCTTCGGATCCACATAGGTAAAGTACGCGCACTTCTGCTCCCAATTCTCAATATCGTTATAGACTGCCACAAAATGCTTGTCATCAACCATCTGCACATACTGTATATTGTTGGTGGGCAGATCCGAATTTATATAATTCATGATCATCTTGGGATCTGCATCACCGATGTTCCAAGTATACACACCCAAATTGTTGGTCAGCAGCAGATCGGTATTGCTGCCCTTGCGTACACCATAATTGTTGGCAAAAGGGAACTCTGTCTGCTCCCCCATGGTGCCTGATTCCAGGTCATAGCTGGCGAGATAGCACTTGGTCCAGTTCTCGTCATAGCTCATTACCATCAAAGTGCCGTCATTTCTGGTGAAAAGCATATTCACTCGGTCAAAAAAGCTTTGATCCAGCTCCTTGCGGCTTACCTCCTTGCCGTCAGAACCGTAAAGCACGGCCTCATACCTGCTTCCCCCCATGATCGCCAGGGCTCTTCCCTCGCCGCCGTCCAACAGGTAATTGCAATAGGTGTACTCATCCGGATTGGCATTGTCAATCCGCTCCGACCACAGCAGCTTTCCCTCCATATCCCAGCAGTTCAGGTAATATCTGTCCTCATAGATATAATTCTCCGGATCGGAATCATCCTCAAAAGCGGTATTCTCCACCGCATAGATCTGTCTCTTAGACAAATCTCCGAGCCCACGAGA
>CAMWTF010000248.1 GCA_947177105.1 uncultured Lachnospiraceae bacterium
GGGCGGCATCATTGGGAGCGACCATTTCATGATGCTGGATATGGTTGCTTTGGAGGATGCGGATTTCCAGTGGCAGTATCGCCTGAATGAAATAGACGAAAATCAGCGGATTGTGCGGTCGGTTCATCTGGAGTTTCTGACTGGTGATGGGGAGGAGACACCTGACAAGATTATGGTTGACCGGGTTGGCAATATACATTTTACCACCAGATACAACAGCTATGCCGCAGAGGGGGAGACGCCCGGACACAGGAATTATTATTTTGTCGCGGATTCGGAGGGGAGACTTTTGGCAAAATATGATTATACAGGGATTGACACCAGACTGGCTGCCCTGTATGACGGCAGGGTTGCCCTGATGTCTGTGCTTGCGGATGACGAAGGGCGGGGAGTCTGTAGCCGCCTGGAATATGCAGACATTGACAGCGGGAAGATGGAGCAACTGGCGGAGCTTGACCGAGATGCGCCAAAAGCATTTCTGAGCGGGGCCTGTTACACAATGTGGGACGAAAGAACATTGCTGTACGCAGACAGCAAGGGACTTCACTTTGCAGATTTGTCAGGAAATTCTATCGGGGATATCTATGTCTGGAGCAATCACGGAATATCTTTTCTTGAACTGGAGGAACTGCGGATTCAAGAGGATGGGAGTATCAGCCTGATCTATTCTGACTCCCATAGGGAGGGCAATCTTTTATTCCTGAAACCTGCTGCCGGGGAGAAGGTGGAGATTAAGCAGGTTGTTCTTGCGGTAAGCCCCTATATGAGGGAGGTCTACTATCCGGCGGTGGTGGAATTTAATAGAAAATATCCGGCCTATCATATTGCGCTGAAGACAGACTATGACAGTACAAGGCTTTTGACGGAGCTGATGGCGGGAAAGGGGCCTGTGCTGGTTGATGCCATGCTCACAGGGTTTGAGAACCATGAGGAGCTTTGGACGCCGCTGGAGGGACTTTTTGACGGGGAAAAGTGGGAGGATGTCTTGATTCCCCAGGCCATGGAGATGGGGAAAATTGACGATACTCTGTACGGAGTTGTCAGCAATTTTGGGCTGAGAACCGTGGTGATTGCGGAAAAGGAGCCCATAGAATGGGATTATGAGAGCTTTTTGGACAGCATCGAAAAGGAGCCGTCTATTGCGGCGATTTTTAACGGTCAAAACAATGTCTGGACCTTTATGGGTTCTTTCCTGATCCACGGAATGGAGGACAATTATCTGCTGGACGCAGAGAGCGGCACCACTTGTTTTGACAGTGACCGGTTCCGTAGGGCGCTGCGGCTGGGGACGGCTTATTGCAACGAGAATGAATATGTGGAGGCGGGGACGCTGCTGCCGGAGGGAAGGGTATTCTGCAATGCCATTTCTATCACCAGGCCGGAGCTGATTGATCTGTACCGCATCTGTTATGGCAGGGATGCCAACTATATCGGATATCCTGCCCGGGACGGCTCCGCGCATTACATTGACAGCAACTGTCTGCTGACCGTCAGGGCAACCGCGTCGGACGAAGAAAAGAGGATTGCGGGAGCCTTTCTGCAAATTCTGCTCTCCCGGGAGATGCAGCTGGAGGGCGCGAAGGATTCCAATTTCTGGCTGAGTGTGCGCAGGGATGTGCTGGAGGAGCAGATAGGCCAGGTAAATGAGTGCTCCATGCCGATTACATACGGTTTTGATCAGATAATTCTTGGGGGCGACTATGACAGAGAATACGACGCCCGGCTTTTGGACAGACTGCTGGAAAATGCCCGTCCCAGAAGATATTTTCCCAGGGAACTCAACAATATACTGATGGAGGAAATGGAAGAATATATTGCCGGAGTGACTACGGAGGAGGTACTGATTGAACGCCTGACCAAGCGCGTGGAACTTTATCTGGCGGAAAATAACGGTTGACATATGTGATTTTTTCGGGTACAATGAGTCCAAGTTTTAAATAAACGGTAATGCGATGAAGAGAAAGAGTACTGTCAATCCACTTTGTACAGAGAGCGGCCGGTCGGTGAGAGGCGCACAGAGCCTGACAGGAATACATCTCGGAGCAGCAAACCAAAATGTGGTGCGTTTTATTCCGCAGAGTAGGCTTTGACGGCAGGCCCCGATATCGGCCGTGGGTATTGATGGATACTCTCTGAGCCATAAGGCGTGAGTTTTATGGGAAAAAAGGTGGTAACACGGGTGCTGGCCTCGTCCTTTTGCGGGACGGGGCTTTTTTGTGTATACACAACGGGCCGCTGGCCCTGGCTGTGCCAGTTCAAAAAAGCGGAGTGCAAAACTCAATATAGGAGGAGAAGAAAAATGACGGTATTTGACGAATTGAAGGCCAGAGGATTGCTGGCCCAGCTGACGGACGAGGAGGAGATCAAGGAGCTGATCAACAACGGGAAGGCCACATTTTATATCGGCTTTGATCCCACTGCGGACAGCCTTCATGTGGGGCATTTCATGGCGCTGTGCCTGATGAAGCGCCTGCAGATGGCGGGGAACCGTCCCATCGCCCTTGTGGGCGGCGGCACGGGCATGATTGGAGATCCTTCGGGCAGGAGCGATCTGCGAACCATGATGACCACGGAGCAGATCGACCACAACTGCGAGTGCTTTAAAAAGCAGATGAGCCGTTTTATCGAATTTGGCGAGGGAAAAGCCATGATGGTGAATAACGCGGACTGGCTCAGGAACTTAAACTACATCGAGTTTATCAGGGATATCGGCGTACATTTCTCCGTGAACCGAATGCTCACCGCAGAGTGCTACAGGCAGCGCATGGAGAAGGGACTGAGCTTTTTGGAGTTCAACTACATGATCATGCAGAGTTATGACTTCCTGTGCCTGTATGAGAAATACGGCTGTAATATGCAGTTTGGCGGCGATGACCAGTGGAGCAATATGCTGGGCGGCACGGAACTAATCCGGCGTAAGCTTGGCAAGGATGCCTACGCTATGACCATCACTCTGCTGCTGAACTCCGAGGGCAAGAAGATGGGCAAGTCCCAGAAGGGAGCCGTGTGGCTGGATGCCGAGAAGACCTCCCCTTTCGAGTTCTACCAGTACTGGAGAAACGTGGGGGATGCGGATGTGATGAAGTGCCTGCGGATGCTGACATTCCTGCCTCTGGAGGAGATCGAGGCCATGAGCGGCTGGGAGGGAAGCAGGCTCAACGAGGCCAAGGAGATCCTGGCCTATGAGCTGACAAGTATGGTACACGGTCAGGAGGAAGCCCAGAAGGCCCAGGAAAGCGCCCGAGCGCTGTTCAGCGCCGGCAATGCGGAGAACATGCCCACTTATGAACTACAGGAGACCGACTTTAAGGACGGATCTATTGACATTATCGGCGTGGTGGCGGCGGCAGGGCTCACCGCATCCCGCTCAGAGGCGAGACGCGCTGTGGAACAGGGCGGCGTCACTGTGGACGGAGAGAAAGTGACGGATATCAAGACGGCATACACGAAAGCAGATTTTGCCGGAGAAGGTAAGGTAGTAAAGAGAGGCAAGAAGAGTTTCAAAAGGGTAGTTGCGGGCGAGTAGAGGGCGGACGGCGGGAAAGAACGGATGCGGATGAATGGAGAAAATAAATGCTACAGGGGGAAAGCAAATGAACAAGGGATATAGATGGACCGTCAACGCCTGCTTTATCGGCTATATCATCCAGGCCATCGTGAATAATTTCGTGCCTCTGCTGTTTCTGACTTTCCAGAGCAGCTATGGCATCCCCCTGTCCCGGATTACGCTGCTGATCACAGTGAATTTTGCTGTACAGCTTATGGTGGATCTCGCGTCAGTCTCCTTCGTGGACAGGATTGGCTATCGGGTGTCCCTGCTGATTGCCCACGCAGCGTCAGCGCTGGGGCTGGTGGGACTGGTCATTCTTCCCAGGGTATTGCCAGACGCCTATGCGGGGCTGTTTGTATCCGTGGTATGTTATGCCGTCGGGGGCGGCCTGCTGGAGGTGCTGGTAAGCCCGGTGATGGAATCCTGTCCCACAAAAAACAAGGAAAAGGCCATGAGCATGCTCCATTCCTTTTACTGCTGGGGCCATGTGGGCGTTGTACTGGCATCCACTTTGTTTTTTCAAATTTTCGGCATAGGGAACTGGTGGATTCTGGCCTTGCTGTGGGCAGTGGTTCCCGTTGCCAACGGCATTTTGTTTGCCAGGGTTCCCATTGCTCCCCTGATTCAGGAGGGGGAAAAGGGCATGACGGCCAGGGAACTTTTCAAAATGCGGCAGTTCTGGCTGTTGCTTTTGATGATGATCTGCGCAGGGGCCAGCGAACAGGCTGTCAGTCAGTGGGCCTCCACCTTTGCGGAGAAGGGACTGGGCGTCGGCAAGACGCTGGGGGATCTGATGGGTCCCATGTTCTTTGCCCTGCTGATGGGATGTGCCAGGGCTTTTTATGGCAAATACGGGGAAAAGGTAGAATTGGATCGTTTTATGACGGGGAGCGCCCTGCTCTGCGTGGTTTCCTATCTGTGTATCTCTCTGGTTCCCGTGCCCTGGATCGGTCTGCTGGGCTGTGGACTATGCGGGCTTTCCGTGGGTATCATGTGGCCGGGAACCTTCAGTAAGGCCACTGCCTCCATAAAAAGGGGAGGCACGGCCATGTTTG
>CAMWTF010000249.1 GCA_947177105.1 uncultured Lachnospiraceae bacterium
CCGACACGGTCAGGAACAATTTGACCTATGGGAATGCTGATGCCGGGCCGGAAGAGGTGGAAGCTGCAGTGGAGAGGAGCCGGTGCAGGGAGATGATTGAGTTGCTGCCCCAGGGATATGACACGGCGCTGTCCGGATCAGGGGAAAATATCAGCCAGGGACAGCGACAGCTACTGGCCATCGCCCGGGCTTTTGTGGCGGATCCACGAATACTGATTTTGGATGAAGCCACCTCCAATGTGGATACCCGCACGGAAAAGGCCATTCAGGATGCCATGCATCTGGTGATGCAGAACCGGACCAGCATTGTGATTGCTCATCGCCTCTCTACCATCCGGGACGCGGATATCATTGTGGTAATGGATCATGGGGGAATTGTGGAAAGCGGGGATCATGATTCGCTGCTTTCCCAGAAAGGAAAATACTATGAACTGTATATGACGCAGTACGCAGGTCTCGCCATATAACAAATAGACAATGGAATGTCATATAGCAGGAAAAATATATGTGACAATATTCACAAGAGATACAGAGGGAATAATTGTGGAAAATATCCGTTGATTTTTATTTTCCAAAACGGTAAAATATTTTTGCAAATAAATAAGAGCAATTAACGACACATGTGGCGCACTGCGCGTAAATCTGATTACGGTACAGATGCTGCATGTGTCTTTTATTGCGCAAAAATTAACTTGAGACAGACTAAGATAGGAGGAGTCTTATGGAAAACAATCAATATCTCGGCACGGAAAGGGTGGGAAAACTGCTTGGAAAGTTTGCAATTCCCTGTATTTTTTCACTGATCATTTCCTGTCTCTACAACATTGTGGATCAGATTTTCGTGGGCAATGGCATCGGCTATCTGGGCAATGCGGCCACGGGTGTTATTTTCCCCATCACGGTGGTGGGATGGGGGATGTCCCTGTTTTTTGGGGACGGTGCGGCGGCGCACCTGAGCGTGGCGCTGGGGCGCAATGAGACGAAGAGTATTCACAGGGGAGTAGGCAATGCCGCCCTGTGCTCCTTTCTCTCCGGAGTGGTTATCATCGCCGTCAGTTACTTCTGCGGCGATAGCCTGCTGCGGCTGATCGGAGCAACGGACGCCAATTTGGTGATGGCCCATGAATATGGATTTATCATCTATGCAATGATGCCTCTCGCAATGGTGCAGAACACGCTGGCATCCATTATCCGCGCGGACGGTAGTCCCCGCTATGCCATGGGGGCTATGCTGGTGGGGGCGGTGATCAATATCATCGGCGATCCTGTGGCTATTTTCGTGCTGCAGATGGGAATCAAAGGAGCTGCGTACGCAACGATTCTGGGCCAATTCGTGAGCTTTATACTCTGCGTTGCCTATCTGGCCAAGAGCAAGACCTTCCGCATCAGCGCAGGGAGTTTTCGATTGGATTTTGCGCTGCTGCGGCACATTATGGCGCTGGGGACCTCCAGCCTTTTGACCCAGCTGTCCATCGTTGTGATCACGGTGATCAACAATATCCTGCTGGTGCGCTATGGGGCTGCGTCGGTCTATGGGGCGGACATTCCCCTGGCGGCTTTCGTGGTGATTATGAAATTATTCCAGATCGTGCTGAACATAGCAATCGGTATTGCGGCGGGTGCGCAGCCCATCGTGGGTTACAATTACGGAGCGGGTAAATATGGACGCGTGAAGGAGCTGCTGAAGCTGATTGTGGGCTGGACGGTTCTTGTGTGCCTGGTCTGCACAGTGCTGTTTGAGGCGATTCCCCAGGTATTTATCCGCATGTTCGGTGCGGACGGAGAGCTTTATACACAGTTTGCCGTGGGCTGCCTGCGGATATATCTCTCCCTGATCGTGTTTACCTGTGTGCAGAAAGTATGCGCCATTTTCCTGCAGTCCATCGGCCATGCCAAGGCCGCCGCGCCGCTCTCTGTGCTCAGGGATGTATTTTTGATTGTACTCTCCCTGATTGTGCCTGCGTTTTTGGGCGTCACCGGAATATTCTGGGCGGCTCCCGCGGCGGATATTTTGGCAATCGCCATCACGGCGGTGGTTATGGCCAGGCTCTGGCAGCAGCTGGGCCAGGCACAGGTAAGCAATGTGACGGAAAGCGTTCTGCCAGAGTTTCCCTCCAAGGAGGGCGTGGTGGTTACAATCTCCCGGGAACATGGTTCGGCAGGAAAGCGCATTGGGCAGTTGGTGGCAAAACAGATGGGCATTCCCTGCTATTATAAGGAAATGATTGCCGTTGCCGCCCACGAGAGCGGTCTGACAGAAGCGTTTATCTCCAATTTAAATTCCGACGAGAACGCAGTGATGCGGGAGTTGTATTTAAGCACAAGTGCGGTGCAGGACGCCATCACGGCTCAGGATCAGGCCATCCGCAAGATCGCCGATGCGGGTTCCTGCGTTATTGTGGGCCGCTCGGCAGATTATGTCCTGAGAAACCACAAAAATATTGTGCGGATCTTTATCACGGCCCCGAAAGCCTACCGCATTCAAAAGGTCATGGAGATGTACGGAGACAGCAGGGAGCAGGCGGAAAAGAGCATCGAGCGTTCCGATGCGGCCCGCAAGGCATACTATGAGAGCATCACCAACAAAAGATGGGGAGATTCCCATAATTATGAACTCTGTGTTGACAGTTCCATTGGAGTGGAAGAGAGCGTAAATCTGATACTGGATTATGTAAAAGATCGAAATCACAATTCATGATCCCAAAGAAAGGCTGCCATGCGAATATGGTGTGGCAGCCTAAAATTTTGACCGGGCAATGTACCAGGGGCCTGATAATTATTTTGAGAAATCTGTTGACAACGGTTTCCAAGTTCTCTATAATGTTCACAAACAGAAAGAAAACATTTCTAGTGAAATTCTTTTGTCCTGTTTCAATGGGCGATATTTCGGGTGCGACAGGCATATCCGATTCCGGCGTTATCAGCCATATTTCACAAGAATAGTAAGGAAAATGGCTGGGGCAGTTCTGCGGCGTTATTTTGCTGCGGTGTTACTTGCGGCCGGAAAGGGGTATATGGGAAAAAAAGATATTGTGGACAGGCCGTATTTTTCTGATTGTGAACGGTTTGCGGAGCTTATGAATGTTGCGCTCTATCATGGGGAGAGGATTCTTCGTCCAGAGAACCTGATCCTGCAGAGGAGGAAGTATCTCTCCTTGTCAAGTGCATACGGCGAGATGGAGAGAGACGTGCTGATGAAGGATGCCGGACACAATATGTATTATGGTATTGAGATAGAGACGGAATCCGATTATGGTATGCCGCAGCGGGTCATGGTCTATGATACCTGTGAGTATGAATACCAGATAAAGGAACTTGACAGGGGGCATAGGAGCAGAAAGGAGTATCGGAGTTACCGTGAGAGGAAGAGCCGGATGAAAGAGAGTGATTTTCTTCTTCCCATGGTCACGGTGGTTCTCTATGTCAAAGAGGGTCATTGGGAGGGCAGGAGTAGGCTGTCGCAGATGTTCCGGGCGGAATCAATGGAACTGCTGGGCGAGAAGCTGCATGATTTTGTTTTTCCCTTGATAGAGGCGGATTATGTGAATCCGGCGGATTACAGCACGGATTTAAAAGAGTTTTTTCAGGCTATGCAATGCCGTAAGGACAGGGGAAAGCTGAGAAGACTATTCCAGACGGAAGCATTTCAGCATCTAGGTATTGAGACTGAGCGTGTAATAGCAAGTCACTTACATATAGAGAGTTTAGTCCATAAAATGGAGAAGGAGGATTTGCCCATGTGTAAAGCTTTTGATGATTTGATGAGAGAAGAGAGACAGGAAGGCAAAAAAGAAGGAAGAAGAGAAGGAAAACGAGAAGAGAAAATCCGGATTATCAGGCAGATGATCAGGGAAGGCATGGATGAAACATTCATTCGCCGGATAACAAAATGTACCAAGGAGGAGTTCGCGGCTGCCGACAGACCTGCCAGTTGACGAAGAAAGTGTAAACTGCTGCAGGAGAGGCGGCTGCCGCAACCGCTATGCCTCTCAAACATCCGGGAAATGTTCAGGGGATGATTTTTACGAGACGGTATTTTCATCCGGATTTGAGTCGCAGCGCAGCCGCGACATGGAGGTTAGCCTGAAATGTCAGCCGGCCTTTGCGCTCTAAGCCACCGGTAGGCATAGGCAATGGCGGCGCAGGAGATCAGGAATGTCAGCACATCGGAGACGGGCATGGAATACAGGACGCCGTCTAGGCCGAAGAAAACGGGCAGCAGCAGAGCAAAGCCCACGCCGAATACTACTTCCCTGACCATTGACAGCAGGGTGGAGAGCAGGGCCTTTCCCAGAGACTGCAGATAGATAAAGGCGGCTTTGTTGACACAGGCTAGGGGGAGCATACACAGGTAGACACGGAATGCCCTGAGCGCAAATTCTGTGTAATAGCTGCTCTCGTTGGAGGCTCCAAAAATCTGGATCAACTGTCTGGGCAAAAGCTCTGCAATCAGCAGCGCCAGAATGCCTACCAGCGCCTCAGCCGTCAGCAGGCGGGTGAAAAGCTGTGCCGCCCTGTCCTTTTTCCCGGCCCCGATATTGTAACCCACGATGGGAATGCATCCAGCGGCCATGCCCACCACGATGGATATGAC
>CAMWTF010000250.1 GCA_947177105.1 uncultured Lachnospiraceae bacterium
TCCTGGGGCGTTGGCACGCCCCACAGTTTGTTAAAGGTATACATGTTGAAGGGCAGGGAATATAATTCCCCCTTGTAGTTCGCCACCGGAGAATTGGTGAAGCGGTTGAACTGCATAAACTGCGTGATATAATTCCACACACGAACATTGTTGGTGTGAAAAATATGGGCGCCGTATTTGTGAACGGGGATTCCCTTGATCATTTCCGTATAGATATTGCCCGCCACATGGGGCCGCTTGTCCACCACCAGCACCGACTTGCCCCGGACTTTTGCCTCACGGGCAAAGATCGAGCCGAACAGACCCGATCCCACCACCAGATAATCATAATGCATTTTGCTCACCTTGCCCTATTCTTCCAGAATATTCGCCCAATCCCTCTGCCAGTCGTCCATGCTGAGCAGATTATACTTGACGCCCTTCACAACAATATACTGGCTGGTAATAATATGGGGCGCTCTGGCCACCATCTCACTCAGCGCCTCGTCACAGATCTCCCGGCAGTTTTTCAGATCGGTCAATTGTCCGTTCTCAAATCCCGCGTACTGTTTCCCGGTATATTCATTCTTACGCCCCTTATTCTGAGCGTCCTGCCTTGTTATGACAAACAGATTCTGGCGATATCCATTAATCCCGGGAATCTCGCTGGAATAGAAGGCTGCTACAATGTCATCCAGCTTTCGCAGATAACATCCGTATATCGGCCAGATAGACAGGAAATAGTGCGGCGTGACGAAAAACACCGTCTCCCGTTTCCCGCCCGACCTGCTGGTCTTGCTTATGACTTTCACTGCGTCCGGGCTCAGCAGTTCCCGGTCAGCCTCCCGCAGATCCTCCATACTATACCCCGTCTGTTTCTGATAATACTCCAGATAGCCCGCCTGCCTCTTTTTATCCAGCACCAGTCCCGGCAGAAACATGGCCAGCCCGGGCAGGACAAAAAATGAACAAATAGCAAGACCGCCAGCCGCATTCACGAACATCATTAGCCCGCCAAACAATGCGCCGCAGACAAACAGCGAGATACCGCCCGCCATCAGTCCTTTTCCTCCACCGCCCTGGGATCGGAACGCCGCCAACACACTCCCATACTTATCAACCTTTTTCTTTAAATCCTTTGTCATCTCCGTTTTCATAGAAATCCGTCTCCTTTTTTACGCTATTTGACTATTGGTTTATAATGCGAACATGGCTCTCGTCCAGAACCCGCAGATTGCTTATGGGATTCCCCGTGCAGTTCACCAGCCGCAGGGCCGGAAGGGAGGCCAGCACTCGCATATCCGTCACATAATTCTCCGAGAAATCTATTTCCTCCAGATTTGCAAGACTGCTTGCAAATTCCAGATCCTTGAGCTCATTGTCCGCTATATCCAGCTTTCTCAGACTGGGGAAATGCTCAAAAAAGTCCAGGTGATCCGCCAAGAACACATCATCGTAGTACACACTTGTCATCCCCCCTGAGCTGTATACCTTCACATTCTCATACAGCCCTACTCCGGCCATTTCCAGAGATTCCAGCGAGGGATTGTCTCCCACCCGGTCAAAATCAATCTCACACTCAATCCCGCTTAACTTAAGTTCCCTGATGCCAGGCAGCGCAAATATGCCCGATATATCCTCATATGTCACCATCCCGCTCAGATTCAAATATTCCAGCGAGGATATATTCTTGACAAAGGCCAGGGATCTGTCTTGGTAAAATGTGGTACAGGTCAGTCTTTTCAGCTGGGTCAGCCCCGACAGATCAAGGTTGGACGGCATGTCACAGCTGCGCAGGGTCAGTTCCTCCAGTCCTGTTAATTTGGACAAAAACGCACAGGAGTCAAAGTTATCCAGCGTCAGCCGCTTAAGCCCTGTGAGCCCCGCAAGAGACGGCTCCTCACAGTTATAGGGTCTCTCCAGGGACAATTCCGTAAGCCCCGTGAGGGCGGCTACGGCATCCATATTCTTCAGTTCCCCGCAGTCCGTCACAGAAAGACTCTCAAGGCCCTCCAGCGCTTCTATTCCGTCGAGAGTCAGGAGTGCCCCGTCGGAGAGGCCAAGGCTTTTCAGCTGGGGCATCCTCTTTAAGAAGTCCAATGCTTTCAGATTTTCCGATTCAATATTAAGTTCCTCCAGGTTCTCCATGGCGGCAAATACGGCAAAATCACTTATGGCATCCGCATCCTCCAAAGTGAGGGACTTTAGCTGTCCCAGCGCCACCACCTCATTCACATCGCTCATACCGCCGGCATCTATGGTGAGACTCTCCAGATTGGGAAACAAATCCAGCCCCTCCAGGCTTTTAACCGAACTGCCCAGGGATAGCTGGCGGATGGTGGCGGGATCGTCCAAAGCCCGGGCCGCATCCTCCAAAGAACTGAAGGAAGCGGAAAGACTCTCCAGCGAAAGCCCCTGCAGATCGCACTGAGAAAGGGATCCCTTTATCTCTAGCTTTTTGAGCCCGCCGAACATATACAGACCCGAATAGCCCCTCTCGCTCCCGGAGGGAAAAGTGAGCCATTCCAGCTGCGCATCGGGGTTTTCCAGCGGATTTTCAAAGCTATAGCCAATGTACATATTTTCAAAATCACTACGATCCGCAATCCACTGGATCTGATCCAGTTCCTCCTGCGTCACGCTGTCCGCCTCTTTTCCAAAGACGGTGACAACCATCTGCTCCAATATGCCGGAAAGGTTTTCCTGTTCCTCCTCCTTGTCCGAGATATAGGGGTTGTATGTGTTGATGCTCGCCGCCATGGACTCCACTGCCTCCCGCTGCGCCGCCTGCCTTGCGGCCTCCCGATCCTGCGCTCTCCAGTACGTCCTGACTCCCACCAGGACAAACAGGCAGACCACACCAATGATTGAGCCGATGATGGATCCCTTTGAGACCGACTCCTTTTTGCCCTCCTGAGGCGCCGGTTCCCACTGGGGAATCCGGCGCCCGCCGGGCATCCCCTGTCCTGACGCCGACTCCCACTGGGGGGCCCGGCGCCCGCCGGACGCTCCCTGTCCCGTGTCTATAATATATTCATTGCCGCAGTATTCACACTGAACCGTCTTGGCGCCCCCGGCGGGCATCTTCAAGGCGCTGCCGCACCCGGGGCATTTTAAATCCGTTATTTTTACTGTATCTCCCATGCTATTTCTCCTATTTAGAGTTCCGCTGTCTCCCTGGCTGCACCTTTCCCGGAGGAAGAAATCCTGTCCATAACGCAGCCAGTATTTCTTCCTGGCGCAGACAGGGAGACTGCTGTTTAGAGTTCCGCTGTCTCCCTGGCTGCACCTTTCCTCTACCTCAGCTTCTCCCCACACTCTGGACAAAATCTGGGATCGCCTTCAATGGCCGCATTGCATTTGGGGCATTTTTTTGCCAGAGGCGTCCCGCACTCCGGGCAAAAACGCCCCTTTGCCGGTATCCTTCTGCCACAGCCGGGACATACTGTCTGCATATCCTGATCCGGACTCTCCTTGGGCTCTGCCGTACTGATTTCCTTGCTGATCTCTCCAAACGCAGACCCCATTGCGCCGCCCATACCCAGACCCATGCCTGTTCCGATGCCCGCGCCCATAAACAGAGCGCCGGCTGATCCGGGGTTGGTGGCGGCTCCCTCCAGAGCGTCAAAGGATCTCTCCTGCCTGTAGTCGAATCCGATAATATCCATCTCCGCCTTTTTGGCCAGGGCATCCTTTAATTTCTTCACCGAAGGGTCATCCTCCGGAACGCTGATTTCATTCACATAGAAATTAATCAGCTTGATCCCATACTCCGCCATGTCAGGCTCGATTCTCTCCTTCATATACCCGGAGAGTTCATCGATATATGCGTTTATTTCCATTACGCTAATCTGCTTTTTCAGCAGATAGGAGGAAAGGGCGTCCTTGACCTTGGTAACGCAGAGACCCCTGAAATGATTCACAAGCATGTTCCTGTCAAAAGCCGGCATGGTTCCCACAAGCTTTACCAGAAATTTCATTGCGTCCTCCACCCGGATACCAAATATGCCGTTGGCACGAACTGGCACAAAGATCCGGTATCTAGAATCCTGCATCTGGATGGGAGACGGTGTCCCCCACTTGACATCCAGGGTGGAGAGCTTATTGACATACCACACCTCCGCCGCAAAAGGGGATCTGCCGCCAAAGGGCAGATTTATGATCTTGTTCAGAATGGGGATGTTCTGCGTCTCCAGGGTATGCCTTCCGGCCCCGAATACATCCATCGCTCTCCCGTCCCTGAACAGCACTGCCTCCTGGGACTCGTTCACGATCAGCTGTGTCCATGTCCCCAGCTCCTCTTCCGGAAACTTCCAGGCAAGCAGGCCAGGCTCCCCGTTATACTTTACAACATCTACTATCGCCATTTTACCATTTCCTCCGTCTGTACTATTTTATGTCTGTTTCATTATAAACAATACCAATCTAAAAAGCTATATCCGCTGCTTCCGATAACTTCACTGCTGCACATGCACGTCCAGCTGAGGATAGGGAATCTGGATGCCGACCGTATCCAGAGCATACTTGACCCCCTCCGTCAGGCGGTAACGCCCGTCCCAGTACTCCTCGTTGGTAAACCAGCAGCGGACAATCAACTGTATGGCGCTTTCTCC
>CAMWTF010000251.1 GCA_947177105.1 uncultured Lachnospiraceae bacterium
GTTCAAGCTGGCTTGCAATATTTTTAATACACTCCATATAGCTGTCCCTTATTTTGTTATAGGTGTTATCGGACTTGCGGATATCACAGCAGGCATATAGGCTGTAGGCGCATTCTCTCGCAAATGCAAAGGTCTCTGCGCCAAAAGCTTCCTCAATAAGGCTTTGCGCTCCGTCCACCTCCTTTATCAGTTCCTTCACCTCTGTCATTCCCTGCACAAAGGCATCCCCGCTGATCTCATACATATCCTCGTCATTTAAAAAGGCAAGCTTCTCCTCATATTCCGCACTGACCTGGGGAGCAACCTGTTCCAATATCCTGAACAGATAGTCCTTTCCATTGTCCGCCCACTGCATATCCATCCCGTAGAAATGCAGGTCCTCCCCCTGGGGAGCCGTCTCATTGTAGGAGCGCATCCATTGAAGAAGGTGTTCCATCTCCTTGGTACAGTATATCCGAAAGCCGATCAGCGCTGCCGCCTCCTTCGGTGTGCCTTCTCCCCCATGAATATAGGCATCCACTTTTAGCGCACTG
The DNA here is from genome assembly GCA_947177105.1 of uncultured Lachnospiraceae bacterium. Classification (GTDB taxonomy): domain Bacteria; phylum Bacillota; class Clostridia; order Lachnospirales; family Lachnospiraceae; genus Acetatifactor. Next base: position 534 of record CAMWTF010000251.1, read on the forward strand.
CCGAAGTCTCCTTCTATGACAAAGGTTCGGCAGCCATTATTCTGCACAAGGGCCTGGAACACTTCTTCCTTCATCTGCTGATATTCCTTTACGCCGTGGCTTGCCTCACCAAGCCCCACTACCTGTACGCCCTCCGGGACAGTGATTGTCCCTATATCTGTCTGTACCAATGCCATGTCCGGCGATTCTTTCCCACATCCTGCCAGCATAGATACTAATAGAACAACTGCCAGCAAACTACTGATTCTCTTTTTTCTTCCCATTTTCATATTTACCTCCATGTCGCCGCTGCACGGCGACTCAAATTTTTACACTTCCTTTATCCCTGCATATCGCAGTCCAGACTTGCCATTTTGCGCAGGAAACTTTTGTTAAGAGCCAATTTTAGAGCTCCCTGCGCCGGATGGCCATGATTCCCAGCCCAATAAACAGCGCTATACCGATGATCCCCGCTACATGGCACTTCATAAATCCCGCCGTGGTGGACCAGCTGTAAATCAGCCACTCTTCACCGGGTTCCGTATGGGACATCATGGCGTAGAGCAGCCAGGATGACAGCCTTGCGCACAGTTCAAACTTCAACCCCAGCAGACCTACCACCGTCGGCACAGCTACCATAATCAGTATCCAGCTCCAGATACCGCCGCTCTCTTTGCCGGTTGCATAGTAAAGGCTGATGAATGCCACCATCCCCGCAATCCACGCCGGAATACAGGCAGCCGTGCCCTTTAACAGGGACATGGTATATGCGGGACCGCTGTTCTCTAAAAGCAGATATCCGCTTCCGATAAACCCCGCCTCCGTCACCAGCAGACACGCGGCTGATGCCGCTGTTCCCACAATCACCTTGGCCAGATAAATCTGTTCTCTGGATAGTCCAAAAGCTACACTGTTGCTGATTGTTCTGTGCTTCAGCTCATCGGAGACCACCACGCTGCCCATCACGGCCGACAAAAGCAACGGGATATGCATACTCGTCTCCAGCATGGAAAAAACATATTTCGTTGTAGCCCAGGGAAAATCCATGGTAAATGTAGACATAAACCACAATACCACGTTGAAAAGCAACACCGCCAGCAGACATACTCCGGTCAGCAAATAGACCTCTTTTGTATGAAATACCCGATAAAATTCGCTTTTTATACAGTTTGTCATTGTCGTTCTCCTCATTTAAGTTCCGCATCCGCCCTACCGACACACAGGGCCGGTGATACACATATGGCCGCTCCGGCGTCCCTATGTGCATCAGTGCGCCGTCCGGGCAGATGCTGTTTGGAAGGTCTTCAGACCTTCTGTTCCGCATCCGCCCTACCGGCGCTGCGCATCCTCTGCCAGATGCATATAATAATCCTCCAGCTGCATCTCCCGGCGCTCAAGCGCCAGCAGGCCGATGCCCTGCTCCACAGCCAGTTTACTGTAAGGTGTCACATCCTCCAGCTGCCCCGAAATATGGATGGTTCCATCCGGCAGAACCTTGTAATCCCGCTGGTGCAGTTCTTTTTCTAATAAAGCCGTGTAACGTTCCGGCTCTGTCACCCGGATCTCCAGATAGGTGCCACATAACTCATGGAGCCGCTTGGCACTGAGTTGCTGGATGACCTTTCCCCTGCTGAGAAACGCGTAGTCTGTGGCCATATTTTCCAGTTCCGCCAGAATATGGCTGGAAATCAGTATCGTGATGTGCTTCTCCCGGTTCAGTTTCTGCAGCAGGCTACGGATCTCAATGATTCCCGCCGGGTCCAGGCCGTTGATTGGCTCATCCAAAAGCAGCAGCTCAGGCTCCCCCAGCAGCGCCAGCGCCAGGCCCAGGCGCTGCTTCATGCCCAGGGACATCTGCCTAAATTTCTTGTGGGCGGCATCTGCCAGCCCCACCTCCTTAAGCTTCTCCGACACCTTTTCCTTGCCCGGAATGCCCCGCTGCAGCCTATAATACTCCAGATTCTGAACCGCCGTCATATTCGGGAAAAAACCCGGCGCCTCGATGATGGCCCCGCAGCGTCTGCGGTTCCTCCGCCAGGCCGTCTCCTCCTGGGCCTCCCAGAGGCTGAAACTCCCGGAGGTGGGAAAAACCTGCCCCAATAATATTTTCAATAAAGTGGTTTTGCCTGCGCCGTTGTTGCCTACCAGGCCATAGATGCTTCCCTTGGGAATGGACAGATCCACATGATCCAGGGCCAATGCCTGACCGTACTGTTTGGTCAGCTGATGGGTCTGTATGATCACATTGCTGTTTATCATCTTGTGTTCTCCTTCCTGTGGAGCGCGAAACCTTGTCATACTCAAGTTATCACCTTATCCGTCAGGCCCCGCCCCCCTGTGATGATATGATCATAAACCATTCCCTGTAAATAAGTCCTTTAGAAAGTTTAAAGAAATCGTAAAGAATAATCAGAGACAATACAACATAACCGCCTGCTGAACCGTAAGCAGATGCTTCTTAAATCCATACCCCACAAAGCAGGGGGATTCCATTACTTCTCCGCTGACCTCCTCGCCGCGGAAAAAGGGCGGACAGGGATTCAGAACCGCGCCATCGTTGGCCATCTCCATGGCCTCCTTTGTCACCTGGCACTCCCGGAAATCCCTCACAGCCCCGGCGGGCAGGGAATCCGTACATATTATATCTTTCCCCTCGACCGCCTCCATAATATTGTAATATACAGGCACATCCTCCATCTCATACCCGCCAGCACAGCACTGGGACAGTTCAAGTCCCAGAACCCGGGCAGCCTCCCTCCAGGTCAGCCCTATGTTGCCTGCTTTGCCGCAGAACAGATATTTGTCGGCAGTGAAATCCTCCCTGCTCCTGGAGAGGGCATACAGATCCGACAATATCTCGCAGGGATGGCTTACATCCGTCATGGCATTGATAACCGGCACCGCCGAATACTCCGCCACTTTCTCCAGCAGTCCCATGTCCCTGTGCCGCAGAATAAGCATATCGGCCCAGTTGTTCAGATAGCCGCACACGTCCCTGATCTCTTCCTTCTTATCCAATGTCTCACTGGGAAACAAGATTGACTGGCCTCCCTGCAAGAATATCCCCTTCTCAAATGTCACCCTTGTGCGGATACTTGTATTAGGGAAAAACAGCACCACACTTTTCCCTCGCAGCATATCCCTGTGCTTTCCCGCATTGATTTCATCCGCAATGCGGAAAATCTCATGTATATCGTCCGGCTGCAAATCCGTCAATCTAAGTAAATGTTTCATTCTCTTGGCCTCACTAAAATATTAAGCGCAATAACAGCCCCCTAAGCTGTTACGCCTGAGTGGCTGAAACCACGCCCTTAAAACCGGTATTTTGCTATGCCACATATAGGGATTGTCACTATTCTATCGGCTCTTCCTCATGTGTATCGCCCTTGGCATATAAGATGTAGTCTGCTTTTCCTTTACCAAACCGGGCAGCAGAAGGCGCTTCCCCGCGGCGTCAAGCCATGCGGAACCCGATGCCCCACACGGTGGCAATGTATTCCGTGGAATCCACGGCGGCAATCTTTTTGCGCAGATTGCTCACATGGACATTCACGGTGTTATCCTCCCCGTAGTAACCGCCCTGCCAGACCAGTTCATACAGGCGCTCTCTGGAATATACCTTGCCCGGCTCCTGCATAAGGATGCGCAGAATATCATATTCATGGGCCGTGAGGTTCAGGAGTTGTCCCCGCACCCGCACTTCCCGGCGGTCCGAATCCAAGGTTAGTTCTTTAAATTGCAGCTGCGGCCCACATCCCTTTTCCTCCAGCCTCCCATGTTCACTCCGGCCAGACAGTTGTCCGGTACCCGGGCCATCTAGCCTTTTCCCTGACAAACTTTGTGCCTGTAATGGACTGCTGCTGTCCTGCCGTCTGGCGCTTCGCCGCAAAGCGCCCGCCACCCGGGCCGACACCTCCTCCACGGCAAAGGGCTTGACCAGATAATCATCCGCCCCCAGTTCCAGCACGGATACCCGATCCTCCAGCCCCGACTTGGCCGACAGCACGATGATGGGCAGATCCGGATC
>CAMWTF010000252.1 GCA_947177105.1 uncultured Lachnospiraceae bacterium
TATTCAGTTCTTGCTGTATATACGTCCTTTATTTTGATTTTTATAGTGTTCTCTTTTTGGAGTATAATATAACTAATGTTTTAGAACACTTCTATCAAAACGCTTGATGCATAAAATACTATACTCAACATATTCTATTCCATCGCAGGACCTGTGTATTGAAAGGGGATCTGCGGAAATCAAAACAAGGAGAATGTATATGCCGCCAAAAGCGAAATTTACCAAAGAAGAGATCATAGCCGCCGCATTGGAAATTGTCAGGAAAAAAGGTTTTGACGCACTGACTGCCAGGGCGCTGGGTGAGCAGCTGGGCAGTTCGGCCCGGCCTGTTTTTACGGTGTTCCACGGCATGGAGGAAGTACAGGGGGAGGTCATAGCATCCGCCAGGGTATTATACAACAGCTATGTCCAGAAGGCGCTTCATGGAGATGGAGGGAAAGTACCGCGCTTTAAGTGTGTGGGACAGCAATACATCTGTTTCGCTGTGTCTGAGCCGAAACTGTTTCAGCTGCTCTTTATGAAAGAGCAGGAGAAGATGCCGGATTTTCAGAATGTATTGCCTCTCATAGAGACGAATTATGAGGATATCCTGGTTTCCATAGAAGAGGAGTATAAGGTGAGCCGCTCACTGTCTCTGCGGCTCTATCAGCATCTATGGGTATATACCCACGGTATTGCCACCCTGTGCGCCACTAAGATGTGCGGCTTTACGGGTGAGGAGATCAGCGTCATGATGACGGAGGTTTACAAAAGTCTGTTGAAGGAGATGAGAGAATGATCGATTTAAAGGAAATCAGAAAAACTTATGGCAAAGGGGAGAGTTCGGCGGAGGTCTTAAAGGGAATCTCTGTTACAATCAAGGAACATTCCTACACGGTGATCCTGGGGGCCTCCGGCTCCGGGAAATCTACTCTGCTGAATGTGGCCTCCGGGCTGGAGCGCCCGGACAGCGGAGCGGTGCTCTACGGAGGAAGGGATATCACAACCCTCACGGAGGATGAACTTACGGCGTTTAGAAAAGAGAATATCGGATTTATTTTCCAGCAATATTATTTATTGCCCAATATGAATGTGGACAAAAATGTGAAAATGGGGGCAGATCTGGTGGGCAACAGGGAATATAGGTCTCTGATCGAGGCAATGGGCCTGGGCGGGAAGATGGATAAGTACCCGGGACAACTCTCCGGCGGGGAACAGCAGCGGGTGTCCGTGGCCCGGGCGTTGGCGAAAAAGCCCAGGGTTTTGTTTCTGGATGAGCCTACAGGGGCGCTGGACGAACAGACGGGGCGGGAGGTGCTGGATTATATCGGCAGGCTGCATCAGGAGCAGGGATTTACCGTGGTGATGGTCACCCACAACAGGAATATTTCGGAGATGGCGGACACCGTTATCACGATGAACAGCGGCCGGATCTCCGAGGTCTATTCTAACGCCGTCACCAAGAATGCGTATGAGATAGGATGGTGACGGATATGGTGGTAGGAATTAAAGACGGGGCAAAACTGGCGGGTATCATGATCACCTCCTTTTGCGCGGTGCTGGTCTGTACTCTGTTTCTCAATTACAATATGGATTTGGTATCCATGGAGGATGTAATCACGGCAGGACCGGCAAGAATGATGTATGACGCTCTGATGATGACTTCCAAGGTAGTGTGCTGTGTCACTGGGGGGTGTCTGCTGGCGACCACAGTTATTATGTTGTTTTTTTATATCAGGCATTACATAGATACCCACAAAAAAGAGTTGGGCATTCTGAAAGCATTGGGATATTCCGATATGCAGGTAGCTGTTCATTTCTGGGTGTTTGGTCTCAGAGTCTTTTTGGGGGCCGGGGCAGGGTATCTGGGAGCCAGCCTGATGATGCCCTGGTTCTATGGGACGCAGAATGCGGACGGGATGCTCCCGGATGTAACAATGCATTTTCATCCCCTGTTGTTTCTGTATCTGGTGGTGGGGCCTGCCCTGTTCTTTGCGGGGGCGGCAGTGCTGTATGCCTGCAGGAAGTTAAAAACCCCGGCGTTGTCTCTGATCAGGGATAATCTATGGGCGGAGGTGAAGATGCCGAAACATAGAGCGAAGGATGCGGACAGTTCGTTTATGGCGGAACTGAAAAAGTGTACACTGCGGGAGAAAAAAATTCTGGTTTTCTTCATGGTATTTGCGTCTTTCTGCTTTTCGGCCATGACACAGATGTCTTTTAGTATGGAAGAACTTTCCAGTGCAATGATGGGGGCGATGATCCTGTTGATAGGCATTGTTCTGGCCTGTACCGCTCTTTTCCTAGCCATCACCACGGTGGTTCGGGGAAATTCCAAGACCATTGCCATGATGCGGGTGTTTGGATATTCCCGGAAGCAGTGCAGCCAGGCGATTCTTGGCGGATACCGTCCGGCGGCGTATATGGGCTTTGGCATTGGGACCGTGTATCAGTATGCATTGCTCCGAATCATGGTTGACATTGTGTTTCGGGATATGGAGGGAGCTTTGGTCTACGAGTTTGACTTTCCGGTGATGTGCCTGTCACTGGGGTTCTTTGCGGTGGTCTATGAGTTGGTGCTGTATGGGTACTCCCAGAGGATTAGGAAGATTTCTATCAAGGAGATTATGATGGAGGGGTAACGGATATTATTGTAAATGTAATTTTGGAAATTGAATTAAGTATGGAGAGAATGGAGCCGAAATAATAGATAACAGAGTTGAGGACAAGACAGCATATTTTCGGAGCGACAAATAATACAGGAGGGTTGAAATGGGAGAGACAATACGTATGACTTCCGCGGAGGCGGCAAAGCTGCTCCGCAAGCTGAATGAGGAATTGGATAATGTGCTGCTGATGGAGAAGCAGAGCAGAGTATTCTCGGCAGCCCTGGGGGAGGATGTGGAATCCGTCCGTCCGGCTTACGACTATGGGATGGTTCAGAACCAGATCGAGAGTCTGGAGGCTCGTATACGGCAGGTAAAGCATGCCGTCAGTTCCTTTAATCTGGCCCAGGAGGTGCCGGGTTTTGAAGGTATGACCATAGACCAGATGCTGGTGTATATTCCCCAGTTAAGCCGCCGCAAAGACAAACTTTCCCTCATGCAGCAGCACCTGCCCAAGCAGCGGGATAGGGTCAGCCTCGCCAGAGGCAGTCAGATAATAGATTACAGCTATGCCAACTATGATCTGGAAGCGGTCAAGGCAGATTATCAAAAAGTGTCCGAGGAATTGTCCCGGGCGCAGACGGCGCTGGATCTGGTCAACACCACGGCGCAGCTGGATATTCCTGTATGACAGGCATAGATATTCCGGCCGCCGAAAATCCCGTTGGGACTCCCAGAGAATGTGATGGTACAAGGTGAAGGTTATCCGTTATTTTTGGGTTATCCGTTTTAGGTATAGGTTTATGGTTGATTTTCTCCTAATAATATGACACAGGCGGCGAAAACCTTTGGCGGGTGTTCGTAAGAACGATTCGTCATGCGGCGGAGGTATTCGGTTACAGGCTGTAGAGAAAGGCTGTTGCGGAGAGGGGCATCCCCTTGAGGCGGCAGCTTTTTTCGCGTACTTTTTTGTGGCAACATACCTGACAAAAAGGGCAGCTTACCGCTTTACCGCTTGCGCGCGCCGAAATATTTGATAGAATGGATAGCGAGACAGGGGCATTCAAATACTGATTAACGCAGTAACGCAGGCACAGCAGGAGTTTGGCATAGGCAAACTTCTGTTATGCGGGAAGGAGGAAAGCTTGCAAGTCAATATTGAAATCGACGATGGGCAGGAGGATGTGGCCGTCACCATAAAATGCAGGGAAAGGTCAGCCTATGTAGACAGGCTGGTGGCGGCTATATACATGGTTGACCGCCAGATCACGGTCACCCGGAATGGGTATGCGCTGCCTCTGGATCTGGAGAAAGTTCTGTATATGGAATCGGTGGATGGCAGATGTTTTGTCTATACCCAGGAGGAGGTCTATGAGACCGGCTGCCGGCTGTATGAACTGGAGCAGCAGCTGGGACAGTATCTGTTCGTCCGGGCCAATAAGGCAAGCATCGTCAATCTGAAAAAAATTGAGTCCATCAGGACCTACGTGAACAGACGGCTGCTGTTGACAATGGAAAATGGAGAACAGTTGATTGCCTCCAGGCAGTATGCGGAAAATATCAAGGGACTGCTTGGGATAAGTAAGCACTAAGAGCATATTTAAATATGAAGAAAGAGGAAATATATGGAAGAGAGAAAACATCTATTGACATATGTGGAACAGGTTTTCATGATTCTGGGGATAAGCCTGCTTGCCGTCACATTGATCTGTGCCGCTGTGGGGGAGGAGGCCCGGGAATATTCTACCATGTTCGCGCTGGGGGCCGAGGGCATTCCCATCCATACCATAGGGGAGTATCTGCTGTCCTCTGTATGCATCACGGCGCTGCGGTTTGTCTTTTTTACGGATACCTTTATCAAGAGGTGGTCCCTGGCGGGGAGGACTGTGGGTATGCTGGGGGC
>CAMWTF010000253.1 GCA_947177105.1 uncultured Lachnospiraceae bacterium
AGAGATGATAGAAAGCCGCGCCCATGCCAAGATGGAGAGCAGTGCGGCTACCATTCTGCAGCAGAGCATCAGCGGATATTCTTCCCTGACGCCTGCCAATCGGAGCATCACGGCCCCGCCCCCCGGCACGGAGTTTGATCTGCTGCCGGTGTGGGTTTACCGTTATACTTATAAGGATAAAGAATATCCCTTCTATGTGAACGGACAGACGGGCAAAATCATCGGAACAACACCCATCTCCAAGGCCAAGGTATGGGCCTATGGGGCGACGCTGTGGGCCTGCCTGACAGCGGTTATAGCGATGATTGGCATTATGATTGTATAGAGGGGGAGCGGATATGGAGAATGATTTTAAAAAGGAAGCCCAGAGGCAATATTTACATTTCTTTCGCATTTGGTTCATTATTGTAGGTATACTGCTGGTGGTGACCGTTCTGGTGGTTGTGGCAAAGAATATGACGTACACTTCAAGGGAGCGGCACAATGCCCAGGCTCCGGCGGAGCGGGTTTATGACTATGCGGAAGTGCTGACAGATGCGGAGGAGGAACAGCTCCGGGAACTGATCGCGGAAAAGGAGGCCAGGATTGGCTGCGACTTGGTGTTGGTGACTATGCGCCAGCCGGTGGAGGGCAGTGCGGCTAAGGAGGCTTATGGCTATCGCTATACGGATTGGAAACGGAACATGCAGGATATAGGCGATGATTTCTATGACAATCATTTCTATGGCTATAACGCGCCCTATGGGGATGGCGCATTGATTCTGGACAACTGGTATGAGGGCCAGGTCGGTACGCATCTGTCTACCAGCGGCAGGATATTTGAAAGATTCGGAAACCGGGAGATAGACCAGGCGCTGACCTATGTGGATAAGTATATTGAAAGTGATCCCTATAAAGCCTACAGCGCCAGTATCAACTACATAGCCGATGTGATGAGCGGCGGAAGAACGGAACTTCGGGGAACCTTTCTTATGTTGGCGATGTTGGTTCCCATTATTGTTGCGGGAGTCTTTGTAGGTACCCATCTGCGCAGCAAGGAAGGTAAAAACACTACTACGGCCACCACTTACATTGCGGGAGGCAAGCCTGTGATGAACCTGCAAAGGGATGATTTTGTCCGCAAGCATGTGAGCCAGCGGCGGATACAGACCAGTTCTTCTTCGGGAGGAAGCGGCGGCGGTGGACGGGGCGGCGCCCATGTCAGCAGCGGCGGGCACAGTCATGGAGGCGGAAGCCACCGCAGGTAAGCGTGAATCAGGATTCATATATTGTTTGAGTCGGCGGCGTCGCTATGTCTGGAAGTTTGGGCGCTGCGGGAGTTTGATCAAGTCAAACTCCGGTTATGCAGGCAGAAGAAGTTTTATCGTTTTGGAACAAAAAAAGAAGGAAACATCCACATGACGGTATGGATGTTTCCTTCTTATAATATTCTCTATAAATTCCGGGAAAAATTAAGCCATCTGGTTTACAGCCTTGCTTAGACGGGAAACCTTCCTGGCGGCATTGTTTTTGTGATAAATGCCCTTGGAAGCAGCCATCTCGATGGTCTTGGTTGCAGCCTTCAGTTCAGCTTCGGCGGCAGCCTTGTCCCCACCTTCAACAGCGGCCAGCACCTTCTTCATAGCTGTCTTTACGCCGGAGCGGATGGATTTATTCCTTTCAGCCTTGGTGCGGTTTACCAGAATTCTCTTCTTTGCGGATTTGATATTAGCCAAGATTACACCTCCAATTACGAAACGTTTGTGTTTTTTTCATTAGGTTTATCTTAGCCAGACACGGAGGACTAAGGTAAACATACTCTTGTATTTTAGTAAAAGAATGGAAATTTGTCAATACATAAAACCGAAAAAAACGCAAAAACTGTTACTATTTAGGATTACTGGTTATGGGCACAGATGCAAGATAGTGAAGTGGCTGCCATCTAGTTTGGGGTAAAGGAGAATGCATATGAGTGGGTTTCAGGTGAGGACGGATTTGGCTTTGGAGGCCAGGGAAAGCATTTCAGAGGCAGAGAGTGAGCTTCGGGGGGTGCGGGTGGAGGAGTATTATCAGGAGCAGGAGGATATCCGGGTTACTAAGGTTATGATCGATACCAAAAATGCGGCTAAGGCCATGGGAAAGCCTGTGGGTACTTATGTCACTATAGAGGCTCCGGCCATGTTGGAACCTGATGAGGATTACCACAGGGAGATATCAGAGTGCCTGTCCCGGGAACTGGCGGAGATGATGGAGCAGGAGAAGGAGGAGCTCTCTGTGCTGGTGGTGGGACTGGGCAACCGGGAAGTGACGGCAGATGCCCTGGGGCCCCAGGTGGTGGACAATCTGTTTATTACCAGGCATATCGTGAAGGCTTATGGGTCGGCTGCGTATAATAAGAAGCGCATGAACCTGATCAGCAGTATCGAGCCTGGGGTGATGGCTAAGACGGGGATGGAGACGGCGGAGATTGTCAAAGGTGTGGTGGCGGAGACGGAGCCGGATTTGCTGATTGTTATTGACGCGCTGGCGGCACGCAGCACCCGGAGGCTGAACCGCACTATTCAGATCACCAATACGGGCATACAGCCGGGTTCGGGAGTGGGAAACCACCGCAATGCGTTGACGCGGGAGAGTCTGGGGGTGCCGGTGATTGCCATCGGTGTGCCCACGGTAGTGGATGCGGCAACTATTGTGGGGGATGCGCTGGAGCGGATCATGGAGGCGGAGCAGGGGTTTGACCGAGTAAAGTATATGGGCCAGCACCGCACCGCTTTTGCGGAGCTGAACAACATGTATATGACGGGTAAGGATATTGACGCGGTGGTAAAAAGGGTCAGTTATACCGTGTCGGAGGGCATTAATATGGCGCTTGAATGTCAGGGGTAGACAGATACCGCGCCGCTTGCCGTGGAATGTCATAAGGTAAACATGCATATAGTAATAAGGATGAACCGGGTGAAAGCAGGTGAGGGCTGTCAAACGCGGGAACAATAATAAATTTATCACTGGCATTGTGGTATGCGGTATTCTGCTGTTGATATGGCAGGCCCTTGCGGGCGGAGGCGGGCAGGGGGAGACGGACCAGGGGGGATTGTTTTCCCAACTGCTGCAGGCCGGACGGGACCGGAGTATTCAGGATATGCTGCCGGTGCTGGCAGAGCATACGACACGTCAGGAGGAGCAGGAGGGTGCAATCCTTCAGAGGGAATCCCTGGAGGAATGGATGCCGGGATACCTATACCAGACCCAGGCGGGACAGGTGGCAGTGCGGCAGGAGGGTGTGCAGGATAGGGAATTGCCGTCGGAAGAAGGGGAACAGAACCGGGAATTATCCCTGGAGGAACTGATGCGGCAGGAAAATCAGGGGCAGTTCCGGGAACAGGAGGAAGGGGGCGTAGTGATGCTGGACTTAGAGCGCCTGCTGGAGGAAAATGGCTGGGACACTCAGGAGTTTTCCGAAGAGGCGGAGGTTCAGGAGCCCCAAGAGATATGGAATCAGGGAGACATAGCTGCGGACAGCAGCTTTGTGCCTCATATCCGACAGCAGACAGTGGATCTTGTGGCGCTGCAGGATTATGAAACCCTGCGCAGCCAGTTCTATGTGGTGGACAGTGTCACCAATATCGGCAAGGACCTGCTGGACATACAGAAGCTGACACAGCGGGATCTGACCATCAGCAAGGAAGATCCAGGCCCTCAGATTTTGATATACCACACCCATTCCCAGGAGGGATTTGCGGATTCCGTGCCGGGGGATGACAGCACCACCATCATGGGGGTGGGACAGCATCTGGCGGATATTCTGGAGCAGCAGTACGGATACCAGGTGCTGCACCATCTGGGCACCTATGACAAGGAGAGCCGGGACAATGCCTATTCCCGTTCCCTGCCGGAGATCACACAGCTTTTGGAGGAGAATCCCCAGATCCAGGTGGTCATTGACCTGCACAGGGATGCGGTGGCGGACGAGAGCACACACCTGGTTATGGATCTGGACGGAAGACCTACGGCCCGGTTCATGTTTTTCAACGGCATCAGCTGGACCCGCAGAACCGGCAGCATCAGTTATCTGCAAAACGATAATCTGTCGGACAATCTGGCATTTTCCTTTCAGATGAAGTTTAAGGCGGAGGAATATTACCCCGGGCTCACCCGAAAGAATTACATAAATGGTTATCGCTACAATATGCATCTGCGTCCCCGCACCCTGCTTATTGAGTTGGGCGCCCAGAACAACACGCTGGAGGAGGCCATGAACGCCTGTGATCCCATTGCGCATCTGCTGGATCTGGTGTTGTCCGGGGAGGAGTAGGGGAGCAGTTTTGGCATCAAAATATTGCTTAGACGGCCAAAAGATGATATATTGAATGTCAAAGACACATTAAAGCAGCAGTATATACGGAGGAGGCAGTGATGAACTTACAGGATGAATTTCCCAAAAAGACGCTTTTCTGGAAATATATGATTGTGGCCCTGCAGGCTATGGAGCAG
>CAMWTF010000254.1 GCA_947177105.1 uncultured Lachnospiraceae bacterium
CCTCCCAGACCATTGACAATTTTGAAGGTTCCCCCGCATCCATAAATAGCTGTGACATGCCCCCGGCGTTGGCGCCGGAGGTCTGAAAATTAATATTGCCCTCATAGTCGGCCGGTGCCAGCGGCATATCCGAGAACCAATCCCTCACGTCCGTATATCTCCTTGCGCTTATCAGAAGGAAGGAGGGCAGGCTCACAGCAAGCAGGAGCGCCGCATACAGGCACAGCATCCCGCCGCTCACCGCATACAGACGTCTCTCAGGTATTCCCTTTGTCCGCTTATTGAGCATGAGATAATGTTCTGTGGCCCCGAAAAAGGTGTACGCCAGCGCAAGGAACAGATAGACAACCGCACTGAAAAGGGCGATGTCGCACAGAAGCTTTGCATTAAATAAAATCCCTGCAATATACATTACGATGAAATATCCGTTGCTTAATGACGGCCGGTTCAAAAAGCTTTCCCTATATAGCGCAAGGGGATCTATCTCCCTTCTGGCTTCGTATCGTATGCGCTTTATCCTGTCCACAAGCCGTATCCCGGCAATGATGACTGTCTCCGCAAGCATACAGACGCGGTAGCAGAGCGCAGGCAATTCTGCAGAGTCTCCCCTTCCCATAACAAGCGGCACACCGGCCACAATCCCGTAAATCATTGTAAAGAGCGCCGCACAGACAAGAAGATACACACCCAGCGTCCTCACTCGATCCGCCGCGATCTTCGTGACTGCCACAGGTACCGTCACCAGCAGACATTTCAAATAGAACAGCGCCGTCCCCTCAGGGGGCGTAAACATGCAGAGCGCATATACAAAGGGGATAAACAGAGCGAAAATAAGCGTTGCGTGAATGCACTCCATCACTTCCAGATGTTTTTTCATTGCCTGTCCACCTCCCGCGCCAGTACCCGTATATTTTTCGTGCTCTTTATAGGAAAAGATTCCCCCTGCAAAGCTTCTCCTCGGTAGACAGGACAGACAATGATTGTCTGATTTTCTCCGGCGCGTCTTTTTATTGTGTCAAACAACGCAGGGTTTAAATTTTTTGTAACAAAAATAAGCAGTGTATCCTCCGGGGCAGAATATTTGTCCAGCTCCTCCTCGTAGGAATGGGTCCCGTCCGCGGACTGATATTCCGCAAGCATACGCTCCATGCGGACCAGCATCTCCTTTTTATTGGTGGGCGCAAAGCCGCTTTCCTGACCGGCGGTGTTGCCGTTATAGCAGAAGCCCACCTCAATCCCCTGTCGCAGCAGCCTGCGCGTCAGGGACGCGGCAATGGAGATGCTCTCCTCCACCAGGTCCTGATATTTCAGGATGCCGGTATCCTCCACGTCCAGAAACAGCATGGCCTTCTGGGACAGCGCCGAATCAAAGGTATTGACCATCAGTGTTCCCGTTTTTGCGCTGGCCTTCCAATTAATAGTTTTCATCGGGTCGTCGATGGTGTAGTCCCTGATGGTGCGGAACGCAAAGGGATCCTCATACAGCCGCTTGGAGCATTGCAGAGTCCCCAGCATCCGCTCGCACAGCGGCATAATGTCAGACACATTTGTCATACGGGGATAGACATATATTGCAGCGTTGCTCTCCAGCGCCTGACCAAGGCGTTTTCTGTACAGAAGGGAATGGGTGGTAAGCTCTGCCTCCCTGATCTCATAATGGCCGCGCCGCGTACATTTTAACGGGATTTCCCGGGTAATCTTTTGTCTGCCCAGCACCGCGAAGATGTCCCTCTTGTAAATATAGTCGCTTACATTGGTGTTGTCCTCTCCCGCAAAGTCCAGCTCCTTTCGTGTATGAAAGCCTACCTCAAGCACCGGAACCGGCATGGCTCCCCGGTTCTCAATCACTTCATAAAGCATGGTTTCTTCCCCGGCATAGAGGGCGTCTGTCTCAAACCGGAGATGGACTGTGATGTTCTTTGCCCAAAAATGTCTGTAATAGAGGTTCCATAGGGCTGTAACCAGCCCCACTGCAAGTAGAAAATAAAGTATCATCTTTTTGACCAATCCTCTGTGGGCAGCGCCACACTGTCTAAAAGCTTCTGTATAAGCGTATTTTTCTGGGCCTGCTCAAACTCTCCAATCAGGCGGTGACTCAGCACGGGGATGGCAACTGACTTGATATCCTCCGGCACCACATAATCTCTGCCGTTTACAAGGGCCAGTCCCTGTGCCGCGCGGGCAAACGCAAGGGTGCCTCTGGGGCTTACGCCCGCCGCCGCGCTTCCCTGTATACCGCTCTTGTGCCGTCTGGTCTCCTGAACCAGCGACACGATATAATTTTTCAGATCGTCGTGGAGAAATACCTCTCTGCAGGCGTACTGAAGCCGCCGGATATCTTCGGCGGTACACACGGCTTCGATATGCGCCAGGGGCTCCTCCCGGATATAGCGGTCAAGCATCTCACGCTCCTGCTGATGCGTCAGGCTGCCCATGCTGATCTTCATAATGAAGCGGTCAAGCTGCGCCTCCGGCAGAGGAAAACAGCCGATGGTTTCAACCGGATTTTGGGTGGCCAGGACAAAAAACGGCGCATCCAGGCAGCGTGTTGTGCCATCCACCGTAACCTGCCCCTCGGCCATACACTCAAGAAGGCTCGACTGTGTCCTTGGCGTTGCGCGGTTAATCTCATCCGCCAGCAGAATATTGGTGAATACAGGCCCCTCCTTAAAGGTGAAAGCGTTTTTCTCCTGATTATAAAACGACAGTCCGGTTACATCGCTTGGCAGTAAATCCGGTGTGAACTGTACACGGTCAAATTTGCATCCCATGGACTTGGCAATGGTCTTGGCCAGCACAGTCTTCCCGGTGCCCGGCACGTCCTCCAGCAGCACATGCCCGCCCGCCGCGATGGATGCCAGCAGCAGACGCGTTACCTCTCTTTTTCCTATAATGACCCTTGCCACATTCTCTTCGATTTCCGATAATATGTGTTTACTCTCCATTTTTCCTCCCCTTCATTAGTGTTCATGCTCTGATATGCGGCGGCCCCGCGCAATGTGTACAGCATCTGTTGGATGGTTGGAATAGGGGCTTTGTATTTTAAATAGAATATCACAGTCACGCTCATATTTCTATCATATTTTCATCAAATTTCTTCCTGTGTTTCGCCTTGCTCTTATCCCCCTTTCCTCTGCTGTGGGTTCTGTGCCGCCACCAAAAACTTCTGCTTGAATTTAGGGTATGTTATGGGGTATCATTAGATTGCTTGTGTATATTATGGATAGGAGCGCCCCCCAGAGGGGGATGTGGAATAATGGGCGCTGAAGCGCACAAAATCATGGTTTATTGTTGCAGGAGGAGTACTATGTTTATCATTGCGGGCCTGGGCAATCCGGGCAGGGAATATGAGAATACAAGGCATAATATCGGTTTTCTTGTCATAGATGATATTGCGAAGAAATACCAGATTACCATGCTGGAGAGAAAACATAAGGCAGTCATTGGCAAGGGCTATATTGACGGGCATAAGGTGGTTCTGGTGAAACCCCTTACCTATATGAACCAGAGCGGAGAGAGCATCCGCCAGGCGACGGATTATTATAAGGTAGATGTGACGACCCAGCTGGTGGTGGTTTCCGACGATATCAGTCTGGATGTGGGGCAGCTGCGTATCCGCAAAAAGGGCAGCGCAGGGGGGCACAATGGGCTGAAAAATATAATCCTGCATCTGGGAACCGAGAATTTCATCCGAATCAGGATGGGGGTCAGCGACAAGCCCCAGGGCTATGATCTGAAGGACTATGTGCTGGGCCATTTTACGGACAAGGAGAAAAAGCTGCTGGAGGAGACAAGCGAGAAGGCGGCGGAGGCTGTCCGCATGATTTTGCAGGGTGATGTGGACGGCGCTATGAACCGGTATAATACGAAGAAGAAAGTATAGTAGGGGAGGGTATAAAGATGCAGGCTTTATTGGCACCCTTGCGGGACCTGGCAGAGTATGACCAGGTCAGGGAGGATATCCGCAGGGGGAGGACCCCGGTGGCGCTCAGCGGCTGTGTGGACTCCCAGAAACTGCATATGATCTATGGACTGTCCGATGGCCTGCGCTGCAAGGTCATCGTGACTTACAGTGACTTAAAGGCCAGGGAACTGTATGAGGAGTACCGCTTCTATGACAGGAACGCTCTGCTCTACCCGGCCAAGGACCTGATTTTCTTCCAGGCGGACATCCACGGCAACCAGCTGACAAGAGAGAGGGTGCGGGTGCTGCGGCGGATTGCGGAAGGCAAACCCCTGACGCTGATCACTACCTTTGCGGCGCTGATGACGCCCCAGGTGCAGTGGGATCCGCAGGAGGATATTCTGGCGGTGGAAAACGGGGGAACCCTGGACGAAGCGGCGCTGGCCAGGAGACTGGTGGATCTGGGCTATGAAAAGACGGCCCAGGTGGAGGGCAGCGGACAATTTTCCATCCGGGGCGGCATCATCGACATCTATGATCTGACGGAGGA
>CAMWTF010000255.1 GCA_947177105.1 uncultured Lachnospiraceae bacterium
CTCTGGGGCTATTGTGGAACCGGGCCTCCGATGCCTGGCTGGGCATTCCGGGGCTGAAAGCGCAGGAGCGCAATGATATTTTTGACCAGCTTCTGTCTGAGGGGCGCATACTGCCCGTCAGGGTGGAAGATGTTGCACACACGTTGTACTGTCTGGCAGAGGACGCGGGGACGGCAGAGTACAGCAAGGGAGAATCCCCCATGAAGCAGCGCTGCGAGTTTATTGCGCCTCTGGATAACATGATGTGGGACCGGAACCTGATAAAGGAGCTCTTTGACTTTGATTACAAATGGGAGATCTATACACCCCAGGCCCAGCGCAAGTATGGCTACTATGTGCTGCCAATTCTTTACGGGGAGGGACTGGTGGGCCGGATTGAGATGGCATATGACAGGAAAGAGCGGCAGTTGAATGTTTCCCACATATGGTATGAACCCGGCGTGAAAGTGACCAAAAAGATGGAAAATGGGATAAAAGCCGCCTTAAAGCGCTTTGAGGTGTTCAATGGGAGTTGATTTTGCGCCAGAAGGCGCTTTTAACCCAAGAAGTAAACAATATTAATCAGAAAATTACCTTGCCATATAGTCAAAAGGGCAATATAATAGTCGGGACACAAGGCCCGATTATTATATTTATAGGGAGAAAATAGATATGGGGAAGATATTGATTGTGGAGGATGACGCCTCCAACAACCAGATGCTGAAAGAATATCTGGAGAGCCATGGTTATGCCTGCGACCAGGCGTATTCCGGCAGCGAGGGAAAGCTGCTGTTTTCCATGGAGCAATATGACCTGGTACTCCTGGACCTGATGCTGCCGGGCATTCCGGGGGAGGAACTGGTGACTCTGTTCTCACAGAAAGCGCCGGTGATCGTGCTGTCCGCCAAGAGCGGCCTGGATAGCAAGGTGGAGGTACTGTCCGCCGGGGCGGAGGATTATCTCTGCAAGCCTTTTGATCTGCAGGAACTGCTGGTGCGGATACAGGTGCAGTTGCGCCGGGGCAGCAGGGGAGCAGACAGCGACGCTTTGGGGCAGGAGATAGCTGCCCCCGGGCCGGGCAGAAGGGCTTGGGGGCAGGAGAGAACTGCCCCTGGGCCGGGCAGAGGTTTAGCGCAAGAGGGAGCATCTTCCGCCCAGGACAAAGATATTTCCCCCAAAAGGGAAGCCTCCGCTGAACCAGGCGGAGGGCTTCCCATGGGAAAAACATATACATACCGCGACTGGACGCTGACTCCGGACACCCAGGAGATGACTGCCTGCGGGGAACTGGTGGAACTGACCAGACATGAATTTCTTATCATGGAGTTGCTGATCCGCAATCCCAGAAGAGTGTTTACCAAGCAGATGATCTACGAATACGCCTGGGGGGAGGAATATCTGGCGGAGGACAAGACCATCAATGTACATATCAGCAATATCCGCTCCAAACTGAAGAAAAGCGGGACGGACACCTACATCCAGACCGTGTGGGGAATGGGCTTTAAACTTTCTTAAACTTTTCTGAACACTTTTTGAAACCCGCCGTCTTATACTGTTTTTTATAAGGAGTATGGTTTAAAGCGCGTTCGGATGTTGTTCGCAGGAAAAGTGTGGTGTGCAGGCGGATGCGGAACTCCAAAACAGCATTTGCCTGAACAGCGCACCGAACAATATCAGGACGTCTAAGCGTCCGGATGTTGTTCGCAGGAAAAGTGTGGTGTGCAGGCGGATGCGGAACTCCAAATAAGAAAGGGGCAAAAAGAGCGTGAATACGAAAAAAGAAAGTGTGCCTGCCGTGGAGACAAAGGGGCTGACAAAGCTCTATGGCGGCAAGGCAGCGGTAAAGGATTTGAATCTGAGAGTGGGGGAGGGACAGATATACGGGTTCATAGGCAGGAACGGCGCCGGGAAATCCACCACGCTGAAAATGATCAGCGGGCTGGCAAGTCCCACCCAGGGGGAAGTCAGCCTGTTTGGCAAACCGCTCAGCGACCCGGTGGTGCGCAGACGTCTGGGTGTGCTGATTGAGGCGGCGGGCCTGTACCCCAATATGACGGCCAGGCAGAATGTGGTGATGAAGGCTAAATGTATGGGTCTGGCGGAGGAGAAAAGCATCGACCAGGTGTTGGATCTGACAGGACTTTCGAATACAGGAAAAAAGCAGGTAAAACATTTTTCTATGGGAATGAAGCAGCGGCTGGGGGTTGCGCTGGCTCTGCTGGGCAACCCGGATCTGCTGATTCTGGATGAACCCATCAACGGACTGGATCCGGAGGGAATCAAGGAATTGCGGCAGCTGGTGTTAAAGCTTCAGGAGGAGGGAAAAACCATCCTGCTCAGTTCCCATATTCTGGGAGAATTGAGCAAGATTGCCACCAACTATGGGATTATCAAGGACGGGGAACTGATGGAGCAGATCACCCGAAGCGAACTGGAGGAGAAATGCCAGGATTACTTTCAGGTGGAGGTGGGGGATGTGCGCCGGGCGCTGCCTGTGATCCAGGAGTCTTTCCCCCAGGTGCAGGCGGAGGTGTCCGATGCCCGGATCATACGGATATACGGGCTTTCGGAGGGAGTGGAACTGAACCGCAGACTGGCGGAAAACCAGGTGCCGGTGTACGGGTCGGGATTCCACCATATAGACCTGGAGGAATATTTTCTGGAGCGCATGGGTGAGGAAAGTGTGTGAGATGGAACGGAACTTTAAGACAGTCGGGTTGGAGTGTCGGATGGGTATCTGCGGAACTTTTTAATGGAGGTTAAAAATGTTTAATTTACTGCGAATGGATTTATATAGAATGGGAAGAGGCAAATCACTGTATGTATGTCTCGGAATACTGCTTATGATGATTGTGGCCACACTGTATATGGTTTGGCTTGTGGCGACGCCCCAGGGACAGGAGACGGCGGTGAGCATCGGGATGTTTACGGCGGAGGATCTGGCCGAGGAGGGCGATGTCATGGCCGGGGTGGATACACTGGTGATGCTGCGTCAGACCAGCCTGGACGGCGGTATGTACAATCTGGTGTTCGGCATATGGGTCATGTTGTTTGTATGTATGGACTATCAGAGCGGCTTTATAAAAAATGTGATGGCGGTGCATCAGAACCGTTGGAACTATGTGGCGAGCAAGGTTATGACAGCGGGGATTGTGAGTTTTGGCTATCTGGCGGCGCAGTATGTCTTTGTGTTACTGATGAATAAGTTGTTGGGAGATATGGCTCCCTACTCGGCTTTTGGGGACGTGCTGTTCTACCTGACCTGGGCCTGGCTTCTGACCGTGGCATTTGCGGCGCTGACCATTCTGGTCTGCGTCTGGACCCGGAGCGTGGCGGCGGGGGCGCTGGCAGCGGTGCTTCTGGGCACTGGCGCAGTGCAGGGGCCGTTGTATGCGATACTGAATATGCTCCATGCGGGAGACTGGCTGAAGTACACAATTTACCATACTCTTGACCAGGGGCCTAACCATTATGCCGCCCCAAGGGATCTGTATGTCTATGCCGTGGGAGCCGGATTTTTGGTTCTGTATATGGCAGCGGCGGGTATGGTCTTGAAAAAGCAGGATATTTAGGGTATCTTGAGAAAAGTTTTGATGTTTCACATCCAAATACGCATTAACGCAGTATCGCAGGCCAGCCTGCGATATGCAGGGAAGAGGTAAGTTTGAATGTTTCACATTCAAATACTGATTGGTGCAATATCGCAGGCTCGGCCTGCGATATGCAGGAATAAGGTAAGTATGAGGATATGAAAAAGAAGGATATAAGGCATTTGGAGAGAAGTGTGAGGATGGTATGATTGCGGCATTGGTGATACTTGGCATGGGCTGCGGATGGTTGTTGTTACAACATATCCGCAGTGTTCTGGAAATACGGTCCCTATGTAGGCAGCTGGAGGAACTGGAGCGGGGAAGTCATATGGAAATGGGGGTGCAGAGCAGGCAGAGGGATATGCTGGATCTGTGCCGGAAGCTGAACCGGCTGCAAAAGCTCCACCATCAGGAGCAGATACAATATGAGAGGGCGGAAAGGCAGTTAAAACAGAATATCACGGGGCTGGCCCACGATATCCGCACCCCGCTCACCGGCGCCGCGGGATATGTGCAGCTGGCTCGGGAGTGCCAGGAACCCCAGCGGCAGGAGTATTACCTGCAAGTGGCCTCCGACCGGCTGGGGGAACTGGGAGATATGCTGGAAGAACTTTTCCTGTATACCAAACTTACCAGTGAGGCGTTTGCTCCGGACATGCGTGAAGTGCAGGTGCTGCCCCTGCTCAGTGACTGTCTGGTGGGACTGTACCACCGCTTTGAGGAGAAAGGGATCTCGCCCCGGGTGGAGTTTGCCCAGGAGGGATTTAGGGTTTGGGCGGACGAGGAATGCCTGCGGCGTATTTTCCACAATTTGATCCAGAATGCGCTTCTGCACGGCAGCGGAGACATCGTGATCCGACAGGAGAAAGACAGCC
>CAMWTF010000256.1 GCA_947177105.1 uncultured Lachnospiraceae bacterium
TTAAGAGTACCGCATGTTCCCTTCCATCACACGATCCCCGTGATGAATGTCCGGCTACTTTGGGCGTCCAGACATTCATTACACAGACTCAACCCGCCGCAGCCTTGCGTAAAAAAAGCCATCCATATGGCCCTGCTGAGGCAGCAGCTGCCTGCTCTCCTCCAGAACAAAAGGAAAGTTCTCGCAGATCCAGTCGCAAGTCTCCTGGTTTTCCCGCCTGCTGATGGTGCAGGTGCTGTACATCAACACGCCGCCGGGCTTTACATACTGCCAGCTGCCCTGTATGATCCGGCGCTGCAGCTCTATCAGACTCTCCAGACTCTCCGGTGTCACATGATACTTGATATCCCTCTTTTTGCCCAGGACCCCCAGCCCTGAACAGGGCACGTCCATAAAAACCACATCCGCGCTCTCCCGCCTGGCCTCATCCGTCCGGCACCCGTCCCAGAGTTCCAGCTCCAGCTTTTCCTCCAGCCCCATACGACAGGCGTTTTCCTGTACTCTCAGCAACTTGGCCTCCGACACGTCCCTGGCCAGCACATGGGACGCTTTCTGAGCCGCCAACAGGGCTTTGCCGCCGGGAGCGGCGCATATGTCCATGACCCTGTCCCCTTCCCGCAGGCCCGCCGCCTCCACGCAGAGCATGGAACTGACATCCTGCACCAGAAAGACGCCCTCCTCATAGCCTTCCAATGCCGCCACGCCCAGAATACCCTCCAGATAATAGGCGTAATCCAGAACATCCGACCGGGTCACCCGTACTCCCCTCTGCTGCCAGCGCCGGATATAATCCTGCCTCTGCTCCTCAGTCACCCAGGGAGCAAAACGAATGGTCACCGGATGTACCGCCAGCAGCTGCTCAAGCAGTTCCCGGGTCTGTTCCTCTCCGTATTCCGCCAGCCACATCCGCACAATCCACTCCGGCATGGAATACCGCACGGACAGGTATTCCAGCGGCTCCCTTTCCGGATCCGGCAGGGGAAGATGTTCCTTCCTGGATATGACCTTGCGCAGCACACCGTTCACAAAGCCCTTCAGATTGGTGAATTTACGCCTGCCCGCCAGTTTCACCGCCTCATTGCAGGCGGCGCTGTCCGGTACGCTATCCATATACAGGATCTGGTAGAGACTCATGCGCATAAGGCAGCGGATCAGGGGCTTCATCTTGGCTGTGGATACGCTGGAATACTGGTCCAGTATATAGTCAAGCTCTATCCTGCGCTCCACACAGCCCTCGGCCAGGCGCTTGATAAAGCGTTTTTCCTGACTGTCCAGATAGTCATATTTGTCCAGCACAGCTTTGATGAGTTGGTTGGAGTACACCTTGCCGCGCTCCATCTCCAGCAGGGTGTCCAGCACAATTTCCCTTACATTCTCTGCCATGATTATCTTCCTTTTTTCAACTCTTAGTCATCTCTGCGCCGTCCGCCGCCTCCAAAGAGCAGGATCAGACGCAGCAGCTGCAGCACTGCCGCCAGTGTGCCTGCCACATAGGTCATGGCTGCGGCACTGAGCACCTTCCTGCAGCCCTTGTTCTCCTGGGCCGTGACAATGCCATAGTGTTCCAGGCGCTCCAATGCTCTGCTGGAGGCGTTGAACTCCACCGGCAGGGTGGCCAGCTGAAACAGCACGGTGAGGGAAAAGGCGATGATTCCCAGCTGTATCAGCAGCTGATTCCAGCTCAGAACCACTCCCAAAAGGATCAGCGGCATACTGGCATTGCTTCCGATGTTCACCACCGGCACCAGCGCTGTCCTTATCTTTATGGGCGTATATCCCCGGGCATGCTGTATGGCATGGCCGCACTCATGGGCCGCCACTCCCATGGCCGTGATGGTTCTTCCGCAATAATTCTGGTGGGAGAGGCGCACCGCATTGGCCGACGGGTCAAAGTGATCCCCTCCGTTGTTGCCCAGGTCCTCAACCTGCACATAGTACAGCCCCTCATTGTCCAATATCCGCCGGGCACAATCCGCGCCGGTAATACCTGTGCTGTTTTGTACTTTGTGGTATTTTTTCATAGCCGAGTTGACCATGCCGCTGGCGGCAAGGCTGATGATCAGTCCGATAATGATTAAAATATAAGTCGGGTCCCAATAAATCATATTAATCCTCCTTATTAGAGTTCCGCATGCTCCCATACACCACACAGACCAGTGATAAATATCCGGACGCTTCAGGCGTCCTGATATTTATCAGTGTACTGTATGGGATCATGCTGTTAGAGTTCCGCATGTTCCCATACATCACACAGACCGGTGATAAATATCCGGACGCTTCAGGCGTCCAGATATTTATCAGTGTACTGTATGGAATCATGCTGTTAGAGTTCTGCATGTTCCCTTATCTGCGTTTAGCCCAGCTTCTCTCCCGGCGCAAGATGCACACCCAGCAGGAAATCATGAGCGCTCATGCGTTTCTTGCCCTCCAGCTGTACCTCCAGTACCCTCAGGAGTCCTTGCCCCGTGGCCACTGTGAAATCATGCTTGTCAACAGATACTATGGTTCCCGGCTCCAGACCCGGCGTATCCTCCTCCTGAGCCAGGGCATCCCAGATTTTTAACTGTTTTCCCTGATAAGAAGTATAAGCGCTGGGCCAGGGATTCATGCCATGAATCAATCTTTCAATGGAGCGGGCATCCTTTGCAAAATCAATCCGGCCCATCTCCTTGGTGATAAGCGGGGCGTAGCTGCTGTCCTCATCCCGCTGTTTTTCAGGGGTGAGCGCTCCCTGCTGCAGCAAATCCAGCGCCTCCACAATGGCCTGACCGCCCAGGGCTGTGAGTTTGCCGTACAGGGTCTGACAGGTGTCCTGCCTGTCAATGGATATTTCTTTTCTATACAGTATGTCCCCAGTGTCTATGCCTGTATCCATCTGCATGATGGTAATGCCTGTCCGCTCCTCCCCGTCTATGATCACATGCTGTATCGGGGAAGCTCCCCGATATCTGGGCAGCAATGAGGCATGAATATTCAGACATCCATAGGCCGGCATATCCAGAATCTCCCGGGACAGAATCTGTCCAAAAGCCGCCACTACAAATACATCCGCTTCATAGGTTCTCAGCTGCGCCACCGCCTCCGGGCGTTTGACCCGCTCCGGCTGGAACACCGAAATCCCATGGGCCAGAGCACATTCTTTCACTGGAGGATACTGCAGATTGCCGCTGCGTCCCTTCGCCTTATCCGGCTGCGTCACCACCGCGGTGATCTCATGCCCTGCCCGGATCAGCGCCTCCAGCGCCCCCACCGCATAGTCGGGAGTTCCCATAAATACGATTTTCATAATTTCCCCTTTCCCGCATCTCGGGAATCTGACTCCTGCCAAACTCCGGCTCCGCCTGTGATACTTTGTCTATCGGTATTGACGTTTGGATGTGTAGATCAGCGGTTTCCATTTCAGGCATCTTCCTCTGTCGCCACCACATCCGTCAACTCACCTTCCACCTTCTCCACATAGAGGTGGCCGTCCAGATGGTCCAGTTCATGACAGATAGCCCTGGCCAACAGTTCCGTCCCCTCCAGTTCAAAGGGCTTCATATCCACATCCAGGGCGGCCACCTTCACATAGTTGGGTCTGGTGACTATCCCCGCCTTCCCCGGCACACTCAGACAACCCTCTGATCCGGTCTGTTCACCGCCGGTCTCCAAAATCCGGGGATTGATCAAAATATAGGGATCCTCTCCGGTCACATCAATGACAGCGATGCGCTTCAGCACGCCTACCTGGGGGGCCGCCAGTCCCACGCCGTTGGCCTCATATAAAGTGTCCAGCATATCCTCGATCAGATATCTGGTACGGTCCGTCATCTCCGTCACTTCCTTGCATTTTTTGGTCAGAATCTCCTCCCCAATCTCCCGTATATTACGAATAGCCATATCTTTCTCCTTTCAGGCCGCTGTCAGATTATCGGCGACTGCGGAATTGCACAGTTCCGCACCGCCACCGGCAGGCACATCACAATCATTATATTATCTCAGAAAATGGGATTTTTTTCAAGTGCTTATAATGTATTCATGGGATCGAAGTCAAATTGCAGGCTAATCTGCGACCTGCGCTGTCCGGACAGCCCTTCCCCCATCCAGGTTTCCAGACCGTCCTTCACAGCGATCAACCTATTGTAATCTTGATCTTTTACATAGAACACAAAGCGGTAAATATCATTGACCTTTCCGATGCCTGCCGGGGCAGGGCCCACCACCATCATCTGCCGGGCCAGGGGCTCTCTCTGATCCACATACCCTTTTGCCTGCCGGGCCAGCTGCTGGGCCAATCTGCCGCCTTCCTCCTCCGACGCCGCATAGATCTGCACCGCCAACATATGGGCCACCGGGGGATAGCCCATCAACTCCCGATATAGGATCTCCTCCTGATAAAAGCCCTCATAGTCCTGGGACGCCGCATGAGTGATGGCATAGTGCTTTGGCTGGTAG
>CAMWTF010000257.1 GCA_947177105.1 uncultured Lachnospiraceae bacterium
TTTTGTATATATTGACCAGTCCCGTCACTTGCGGAAATAGTTTCGCAATCGCCTAAAGCATCTTCTTTATTATAGCCGACTTGTCCCTGTTTTTCAACAGAGACTTTTCAGAATTTCCAGACTTTTAAATTCATGGCCAATGATTTTGCCGCAATACCACTGAGCCTCCTCCTGAAGCTGCTTAAGCACCCGGGGCGTGACATTGAAAGTATAAAGTTTCTCCACACTGCTGGAGACAATGTATTCCAGGGTATAGACCGTGGACTCCTCCAATCCCCTGTCCCGCCGCACACCGGGAAATTCCCCGTTCACGGCAATGCTCTTGATCTCAAAGACGCACCGCACCAACTCATTGGGTATGGATGGCGCGCACAGAGCCCGCAGCGACTGGTAGAGGAGCTTCAGCATCTGCCTTTCATCGTTGTTCTCCCTGGTGTAATAGTCTGTAAGCTCCGCAAAGTACATGCCATAATAGGCGCCTATGTAATCCGTCCGCAGTGCCTCAAAATAATTTTGTATATCCACATCCGAAACATTATAGGAGGTCTTTCCCTCATAAAGCTTAAAAGTGCCAAAGGAAAAAGGATTTGTGGCACTGCTCAGACGGCTGCCCGGCTTGCGGGAACCCTTGACAAACGCCGCTATCTTTCCTCTTTCCTTTGTGAGCAAACAGATACGCCTATCATACTCACCGATAGGCGTCTGTTTCAATATCATTCCTGTTACTATAATAAAATCCTGCATTTGGATCTGCTCCTGACTTTCCGTCCACAATTTCCTGGGCCCCCCCGCCGCAGGTATACCGCAGATAATCCTCCACCCTCCCGGTGTTTTCAAATCTCTGCCAGTACCTTACCCTGCTGTTCTCCGCCGTCTCCTGCATACTACTTTGTACCCCCGTTCTTTTGCTGATATATATAGGGTTCGCAGTTTTGATTTTTCTATGCGTCCGGCAGAGCCGATAGGCCATAAACGCTACTGGATATCTTTGGGGTTGTATCCAAAATTTTTCATCAGAAAATCACTGTCCCTCCAGTCCTTCTTCACCTTCACCCACAGCTGCAGATTCACATGCTGCTCCAGCAGATCCTCTACGTCCGGCCTGGCCGCCGAGCCGATGCGCTTTAACATACTGCCGCCTTTGCCGATAATAATGCCCTTGTGGGAATCCCGCTCACAGACAATAGTGGCCTCGATGTCCCAGATGTCTTTGCGCCGCTGCATTTTTTCGATACTGACGGCGATACCGTGGGGGATCTCCTCCTCCAGGAGCCGCAGGGCCTTCTCCCGAATCAGCTCCGCCACAATCTGGCGCATGGGCTGGTCAGTGACGGTATCCTCGTCGTAAAACGCCGGCCCATAGGGTAGATACTTCATGATGCAGGAGATCAGGGTGTCCGTGTTGACCCCCTTCAGCGCCGATACCGGCACAATCTCCTGAAAGTCCATCATCTTCCGATAGGTGTCCATATAAGGCAGAAGCTCCTCCTTTTTCACTGTATCCGCCTTATTGATCACCAGAATCACCGGAGTGTTCACCTTCTGCAGCTGCTCTATGATATGGCGCTCCCCTGCCCCGATGAAATTGCTGGGCTCCACCAGCCACAGAATCACATCCACCTCGGACAGGGTGCGCTCCGCCACATGCACCATATAGTCCCCCAGTTTGTTCTTGGCCTTGTGAATGCCCGGGGTATCCACAAACACGATCTGTCCCTGGTCGGAGGTATACACCGTCTGTATCCTGTTGCGGGTGGTCTGGGGCTTGTTGCTGGTAATGGCAATTTTCTGGCCGATCAGTCGGTTCATCAGCGTGGATTTCCCCACGTTGGGGCGTCCGATCAGCGTCACAAAGCCGGATTTATATGCCGGATTATCACTCATGATCCTTGTCCTCTTTTCTGTCTGTATCTCCGTTTCCCAACACAATGGGCTGCCCTGCTGCCGCTGCCGCATTCTTCTTCTCCGCCTTCTTGCGGCTCCGCTTCATGTACCATCTGACCCATAGAATAAACAGGACAATAACCAGCGCCCATAACAACAGTGAAGGAATATGGACCAGCAGCCAGATTATAATCTCCAGCGCCCCATTGCCAATTCCCTTGAGATCCTCCATAAAGCCTCCGCTGATTCTCTCCCACAGAGTCTCCTTATGCACCGGCGTCAGCTCCTGTACCTCACTCACATCCAAATACACGGTGCTGTAGTCCACCTTGTTGTCATAGGTCCGCAGCTGGGCCTCCATGCTCTCAATCTGATACCGCACATTGGACAGACGCTGCTCGATGGTGATAATGTCCTCTATACTCTCCGCCTGCTCCATCAGCTCCAGCAGACGGTCATGCTCCGCCTGCAAGGTTTTTTTGTGGCTCGCCATATCCACATAGTCCAGCGTCACATCCTGCACATTTTCCGAGCGTCTGGTCACATTGCTGATCTCGGACACCTCGCTGAGAAACCCATTTAACTGCCCCGCCGGAATCCGGGCAGTCATACTGGCGCTGCGGCTGGAGCGATAGCTGCTGTAGACGCTGCCATTGTAGGTCTCCATATTCTCAATATAACCGCCCAGATCCGTAATCCTCTGCTCAAGAGTCCCCATAACAGAGTCAAACTCCTTAGTCTCCACGGACATGTTCACCGTGCGGATCAACTTGCGGTCGCTGGTCTGACTGGCCGCATCCGGCTCCTGCGCCTGGTTGTCTCCAAAGTCATAGCTCTCACTTTCCGCACTGGAATAGCTCATATTCATGCCCAGAGAATCCATACTATATTCTTCGGTCGCTATCTGGGACATGCCGTTGGAAGCGGTGCCGTACTCCCAGGTTTCCGACGAAGAGGCCGCTCTGTCCACAATAGCGCCGCAGGCCGTCATTACCAGCGACATTGCCATGACCAGCAGACTGGTTATCCACTTTGTTCTTTTCATTTTTCCTCCCCCCTGCCCGCTTTGCGGGCTATTAAAACAGATTTTCCGTTGTCAGAAACATCTCCTTCTCTTCCTTGATCTTCTGGGCATTGCCCACCACACACAGAAAATCATCCTGCATAAAGGCCCGTATATAGGCGGACAGTTCCCGGATCTCCTCCTGAGTTGCCCCCAGCAGCTGCGTCCTCTCCTGATCCAGCATCTCCTGAGTGACACCGCACTGGTACGCACTTAGGGAGAACAACCCGTAAGCCGCCGGATTCATAGGGGTGTCCATATCGCTGACGGCTCCGATGATATACTGGGTCATGGTGCGCTCATCCGCAGTGAAATTCTCCACGGTCTCCGCAGCTTTCTCATAGACCTCCACGGTATTTTTCAGGTTGGGATCCCTGTAGGAGGTAAAGCCGCTCTCCCCGGATCTGCCAAAGCTGCACTGACAGCCGTAGGCCCCGCCCTTGACCCGAAGATTGATCCACAGATACTCGTACCGCATCATCACCTGCAGGAAACGCAGAGTTCCCTTGTAGGGCAATCCCTTCTTTTTGAAATTGCCCGCGCGGCACACATACAGCACCTGCCCTGCAGTCATAAAGCCCTCCTGTTTCCTCTGGGGCACTGGCCTAAAGGCTCCGGTCTCCACGGGATCCGTGTACAGCGCTTTGGCAAAACGAACTGCGGCTGCCTTAAGTTTCTCCCAGCCCTCGTCGGCGCCCACATAGTCAACCAGCAGATTCTCCCTGCGGAAGATCATGACTGCCAATTCCTGCAGCGCCTTTATCAGCGTCCCCTTCTCCTCCTCAAAATTCGCCTGAATCCGGGACAGCAGACGGAAATAAGGAATGCCGGAAAGCGTCTCGCTGACAGCCCCGGACACACTGCCATAAGCCAGAGCGCGGTTTAGCGCCGTCTGGTCCCCCCTTGCAGCCATCTGGGACTGCATCTGGGATTGTCCCTCGGATACAATCTCCAGCAGCCTCTTTTCGTCCGTGAAATCAGAGGTCAATGCAATCTCCTGCAAAAGCTCCACAGCCTTATCAATATTGCCATACAGCACTTTGGTCTTCAGATCCAATGTAGCCTTGTATTCATCCGTATTCTCCACATTGCCATAAATATTGTTGGCCGTACCGATGCCGCCTGTATTTAAATCAATCTCGTTGGATAACTCGCCATAGCTGTAGTTTGCCGTGTTCAGCAGTCCCAGGCAGGCGCTGAGTATTCCCACATAGGGATACAGCCGCTCCGGAATCCGATCCAGAGAAAATACAAGGCGGATATAGGCGATGCCGTTGGTAAATAAAGTATGGCGCAGCGCCGGGAGTTCTCCGATTCTTGTCTCCTCGTTGATCAGCTTTCTGGCCTCCCTGCCTATGTCCTCCCGGGCCAGCATGGGAATCCTGGCCAGATCCTCCTTGCTGTCCTCCTGCTCCTGATAGGCAGTTAGTGCCTGCTGCCGGGCTAT
>CAMWTF010000258.1 GCA_947177105.1 uncultured Lachnospiraceae bacterium
ATATTTGACTTGGCAAAATTGATATAATAGCCATGACCACAAAGCATTACAGCAGGCTGTCCAAAGTCTCCCGAATGGCCTTGATGAAATCCAGGCTGTTTAACACCACCGGGCGTTCACAGGTGGAGATGGAGGCCAGGGACTTGGTCATTTTGCCGTCCTCCACAGTCTTGACACAGGCCCGCTCCAGCTTCTCGCCGAAAACTGTCAGTTCAGGGATATTGTCCATCTCGCCCCTCTTTTTCAGGGCGCCTGTCCAGGCAAAGATGGTGGCGATGCCGTTGGTGGAGGTCTCCTCCCCTTTCAGGTGCTTGTAGTAATGCCGCTGCACCGTGCCGTGGGCCGCCTCGTACTCATATACACCGTTGGGGGATACCAGCACCGATGTCATCATGGACAAATCTCCGTAGGCTGTGGCCACCATGTCCGACATAACATCTCCGTCATAATTCTTGCAGGCCCAGATAAAGCCTCCCTCGGAGCGGATCACACGGGCCACCGCGTCGTCGATCAGGGTATAGAAATACTCGATTCCCAGTTCCTTGAACTTCTCCGCATACTCCTGATCATAGATCTCCTGGAAGATATCTTTAAAAGTGTGATCGTATTTCTTGGAAATGGTGTCCTTGGTGGCAAACCACAGATCCTGCTTGGTGTCAATGGCATAGTTAAAGCAGGAACGCGCAAAACTGGAGATGGATTTCTCCGTGTTGTGAATGCCCTGTAAGATACCTGCGCCGGTAAAGTTATGAATAGTCTCCCGTATCTGGGTTCCGTCCTCCCCTGTAAATACCAGCTCCGCCTTGCCGGGGCCGGGCACCTTAATCTCGGTATTTTTATACACATCCCCGTAAGCGTGTCTGGCAATGGTGATAGGCTTGCTCCACTTATTCACATAAGGTACAATGCCCTTGATCAGGATCGGCGCACGGAACACAGTGCCGTCCAGAATGGCACGGATGGTTCCGTTGGGGCTCTTCCACATCTCCTTCAGGTTGTATTCTGTCATCCTGGCCGCATTGGGCGTGATGGTGGCGCATTTTACCGCCACACCATATTTCAGGGTGGCGTTGGCGGAGTCCACTGTCACCTGGTCGTCCGTCTCATTGCGGTGCTCCAGGCCCAGATCATAATACTCCGTTTTCAGGTCCACATAGGGCAGAATCAACTCATCCTTGATCATCTGCCACAGGATACGGGTCATCTCGTCTCCGTCCATCTCCACCAGCGGGGTTGTCATTTTAATTTTTTCCATCTTGCAGCCTCTCTTTCTTATTTAAAGTTCCGCATATTCCCTACTTGCACACAATCCCGGTGAGGAAAATCATGCCGCTTTGGCGTCCTGATTTTCCTCAGTGTGCATTCCGGGAATATGCTGTTTCAATATTCTTTGATTCTTAAGTTCCGCATTTTCCCTACTTGCACACAATCCCAGTGAGGAAAATCATGCCGCTTTGGCGTCCCGATTTTCCTCAGTATGCATTCCGGGAATATGCTGTTTTAATATTCTTTGATTCTTAAGTTCCGCATTTTCCCTACTTGCACACGCCTCATCCCTGCTCCCTGTCATGGTATGCCTCATGCAGTCCGTTCTTCACCATATTGTCATAGGCGTTAATCATGTGCCGGTTGGCAAGCTGTTCCGCTCTGTCCGCATCCCCGTCTTTGATGGCCTGCAGGATCTCCTCATGCTCTTCGTTGGACTTGGGACCGCGGTTCTTGTTTGCCAGAGTCTTTTTTCGCACCCTCAGCACATACTGATGAAAATCTTTCAGCTGGTGCTCCAACATCTTGCTGTTGCATGCCTCATACATGATATCATGAAAGCGGTTGTCCAGCTCCGCCAGCTGCTCTAGATGCCCTTTCTGGGCATGAAACTTGGACAGATAGACATTTTCCTCCATTTCCTCCATCTGCTCCTGGGTGATATGCTCCGTGGCCCAGCGGGCACAGAGCCCCTCCAAAAGAGATCGGATCATATAGATGTCCTTCACATCCTTCTCCGTGATGCCTGTCACATAGGCCCCCTTGTTGGGAATGATCTGAATCAGTCCCTCCAGCTCCAGCTGGCGGAACGCCTCCCGGACAGGGGTACGACTGACTCCTAACTCCTCGCCGATGGCCACTTCTTTCAGTTCCTCATTTTCCTCATATTTACCGCTCAGGATATCGTCCCTGAGCTTGTGAAATACTCTGCCCCGCAGGGAATACTTGTCCGTAACCTCCTGCTTTACATCATAATTACTGCTCATCTCTGCCTCCAATGGTATAACCTTTTTCCGCACAGATCCGCTTAAGGGTGTCCACGATCTCCTCGTCTGTCAGCACCGTCACGCGGCCTCCCGCATATTCCTCGTCCACCCAGGCTTTGATCTCCTTTACCAGCGGGGAAGTCTTCTCCACCTGCCGCTCCTCCTTCAGCCTATAAAAGGTATTGATCCAGTGGGCAATGCCTGCCAGGCCGGAGGTATTGGAGATGGCGCACAGCACTGGACGGTTCAAAAATTTTTCCGTGTCAAAAATGTTGTAGATCTCCTCATTTTTCAACAGGCCGTCCGCATGGATGCCCGCTCTTGTCACATTGAAATTTTTACCTACAAAGGGAGTCCGGGGAGGGATCTGGTAGCCGATTTCTTTCTCATAATACTCCGCCAGTTCCGTGATCACCGTAGTGTCCATGCCATTCAGATCCCCTTTTAACTGGGCATACTCAAACACCATGGCCTCCAACGGTGTGTTGCCCGTCCTCTCACCGATCCCAAACAGGGAAGTGTTGATGCCGGAACAGCCGTAAAGCCACGCTGTAGTGGAATTGGCAACCGCCTTATAGAAATCGTTGTGCCCATGCCACTCAATCAACTCATGAGGCACCCCTGCATGGGTATGTAATGCGTAGATGATCCCCTGCACACTTCTGGGGATTACGGCGCCGGGATAATTGACACCATAACCCATGGTGTCACAGGCCCTGACCTTGATAGGAATCCTGTATTCCTCCATCAGCTTCATCAATTCCAGACAAAAAGGCACCACATAACCATAGATATCCGCCCTGGTGATGTCTTCCAAGTGACATCTGGGACTGATTCCCTCCTCCAAACAATCCCGAATCACACTCAAATAGTGCTCCATGGCCTGCCGCCTGGTCATTTTCAGCTTCAGAAAGATATGATAATCGGAGCAGGACACCAAAATGCCCGTCTCCTTCATACCGATTTCCTTCACCAGCTTGAAATCCTCCTTGCTGGCTCGTATCCAACTGGTAATTTCCGGAAACTGGTAGCCTCTCTCCATACACTTATAGACTGCATCCCTGTCCTTCTTGCTATACAGGAAAAACTCGCTGGCGCGGATCATACCATTGGGCCCGCCCAGCTTGTGCAGATAATCGTAGATCGTCACAATCTGCTCTGTAGTATAAGGAGCCCTGGACTGCTGACCGTCCCGGAAAGTGGTATCCGTAATCCAGATCTCCCTGGGCATATTGTGAGGCACAATCCTGTCGTTAAATGGTATCTTGGGTATCTCCGAATAGGGGAACATATTGCGGAATACATTGGGCTTCTCCACATCGTCCAATATATACATATGCTCCTCGATCTCCAGCAGGTTGTTGTGCTGGTTCATAGTCACCGGTCGATTCTGGAAGGCTTCATTATCTCTCATGTTCTCTCCTCCTGTTTTCAGTTACACATTCTTACGCTGCAAGTGCGCAAGGCAGATGCCGCCTGTATAAGTGTATACAATTATACCGAGGATGTCAATGCTTTTTTCTCATTACATCCTACTATAACCCCCCTATTCTGAAACACCTGGTTATTGTCTCTCAATTAATACCTGATAAGCATCCCTGATGTCTTTCAGCTTCGGGATGATATCTTCGCTGATGTTCACCTTTAAAATAATATCTTTACTGATATTATCATCTACCTCCTTCAACCGCTTTATCACTTTATCCAGTTCCGCCATCCCCTTCCATATCTTATCCTTATCACCTTCTACTGCAGCATTATACATAGATTTTACAGCCCACTCGGCGCCTTCCTGAAGATTGTCCAAAGCCAGGTCAAAGCTTTCCTGAGATGAATTATACTCATAATCTCTTAAATATTCATCACATAAGCTTATACAATATTGTGCCAACAGTTTCTGGTTCTCTGCGTCCTCATACTGATTATCTGCTTCTATTCTATAATATTTTGCCGTTTCTAACTCATCTATCCGTTGTTTTCTTGCTTCATTTATAAAATATTTGTTCTCACTCAATGTTTCATCTTTGTGTATCTCTTCTTCCAATATTTTCTGTTGACTTTCAAAAACTCGAAACTCATGATCAGCTACCTCCCAGGTTGCGGAAAACAACGGCGGCTTTGTTTTGCCCTCCCTGCGC
>CAMWTF010000259.1 GCA_947177105.1 uncultured Lachnospiraceae bacterium
CCCCCAGATTGCCCACGGTTCTGCCGCTGTCGTCCAGGCTTTCCACTGAATATTTTGCCAGGGAGGGCGTCACTGTGCCCAGCAGAAACAGCGGAAACACAAAGATCACCATGCAGGCCGCAAAAGCCGCCCATATCAGGAAATTGGTGTTCACCGCAAAGATCAGCACCGCTGAGATTCCCAGTACAATATATTTTCCCACCACCGGAATAGCGGCGATCCAGACAGCCGCCACCAGAATCCGGCCATAAAGCCTGTCGGGACTGGGATGCCTGTCCGCGCTGCGCCCTCCGTAGATATTGCCCAGCGCCATGGCGATCATGATGGTGCCTATAATGATGGTCCAGACAATCTGGGAGGAACTGAAATACGGCGCCAACAGGCGGCTGGCCCCCAGTTCCACCGCCATGACAGACATGCCGGCAAAGAACTCCGTCAAATACAGGAAGAATTTATTCTTCAAAATTGCTGGTTTACTTTTCATAGATATGTTTTCCTCTTTTCCGAATCTTGGCAGTTTGTCTCAGCCACACTCCCGCCGGTTGACGATACCGCGCCGATTCCTATCTGATGGTGACACTTTCCTGCGCCTGGTACAGATACCAAACTGCCTTTAAGCATATCATAATCCCCCTGCTTTATGCAAGTCCCTGGCCAATAAACCTTGCAGTAACCACCGCTCGGCTTTTCCTTTCCGCTCAACGCAAGGCGTCCGCTTATGCAGCGTGTACCGCGCAGAAAATGGATAGACTTAACATTCGTCGGTATAACTTCCGTCAAACCTCTTGTGGAATCCGGCACTTCTCTGGTACAATGTGGTGTATGCCTTCCAATCGGCACGAAGATCCAGGAGATCAGAAAGGACAATCATGGCAGTCAGACAGAAAAATCTGCAGGAAATCCTTGCTATGCACCAGCAGCGCTACCCTCTGATGGAACCTGCAGACTACGGGAAACTTTTATATCAAAACGAATTTGGCCCGGAGCATATGATCAGCAGCCCCGACGCAGCGCGGCAATGGCTGCTTGAAGAGTGGGCCGAGACTGACCGGACCACGGCAGACCAGACGCATCAAGAGAAAATGCCTCCCGCCATGGCAGAAGGCGCCGCCCCCATTGAAGAAATCGGCAATCATCTGTACCGTTTCCATCTGACGGACGGCTATGATCTCTCCATCGCCGCCCCGCTGCTGGCCAGGCTTTTTTTCCTGACCGCCCATCAGCACCGTGGGACATTGGAGGGGCTTAGGCAAAAACTGACAGTGCTGCAAGAGCGGGAAAAGCAGCCGGATTTTCCATCTCTTGAACCC
Source organism: uncultured Lachnospiraceae bacterium (assembly GCA_947177105.1). Classification (GTDB taxonomy): domain Bacteria; phylum Bacillota; class Clostridia; order Lachnospirales; family Lachnospiraceae; genus Acetatifactor. Next base: position 1,311 of record CAMWTF010000259.1, read on the forward strand.
TGGCTGTCCAAATATATCCACGCTGGCTGTCCCGCCCTGCGCCACAGTGAGGTTTTCCGGCAGGCATATGCCCCCCATTACCGGATTCTGCGGGATGAGTATGCCATATACTTCCCCATAATATATCAGATCGAAAAACGCCTGCAGCGCTCAGACCATATCACTGTCGCCATAGATGGTCCCTGCGGCAGCGGTAAATCCAGTCTGGCGGCACTACTGGCAGAATTGTTCTCCGGCAGAGTACTGCACATGGATGATTACTATCTGACCCTGCAGCAGCGCTTACCCGGCTGGGAACATACCCCCTGCGGCAACATGGATCTGAACCGGCTCACCCAGGAGGTCCTGCTGCCTGCTGCCAGAGGAGAAACCATCTCCTGCCGGCCCTACAGCTGCCGACAGGGACAAATGCTGGAGACCCGTATCCTCCCCGGCGCGCCCCTGACCATAGTGGAGGGCAGCTACAGCCACCATCCGATGCTGGCCGTCCGCCATGACCTGAAAATTTTCCTGCACTGCCGCCGCCAGGAACAGCTGGCACGGCTGAAGCACCGGGAAGGCACACGTTTAAGCGCCTATCTGCAGCGCTGGATTCCTCTGGAAGAAACCTATTACCGGACTTTTAATATTGTATCCCTATGTGATCTGCATTTTGACAATACTCCGTATTTTATATAATGTATATTAACGAACGCTAGGATTTTAGCTCCCACACGGTACATATTGCGCAATCTGACCATATGTACCGTGCAAAAAGACATTCTAAGCGGTGGACAAAACAGTTCTAGCTGGTAATCATTGCCCCTTCCTGTCCGCTGAAAAGGCTGCCGTCCGCATTTATCGCTGAGGCCCAACTACGCAGTGCATCTGTTTCCAGTCCCCTGCTTAAGCGCAGAATGTGATCAAACCCCTGACGCACATTCCTTGCGGCAGCAATATCTTTCGGATTCTTGGCAAGCCAGTCATTCATTGCCTTTTCAAATATTTGGAGGAGTTCGCCATATTTTGATATGGCTTCTTCAAGCGCTTCTCTGTCAATTCCTGTAACGGTGTGAACGCAGAGTTCCAGGAATTGTTTGAGACGCATCTTATTCTCATAATGTATGAAAACATGAGGAAACAGGCACTCTATGGTCTCCATATTTTTTTCATTCTCCCTCCTGAGTTCCTCTCTCCAATTATCATAGATAACCAGTCCATATCCCTCAAGAGGCTTTTCAAACTGATGAATTTCATTGCTGAGCAGCCGATATCCCTCATACAGAGCCTCTTTGCATGCGTCTTCAACACTCACACGATCCGCCGCTGGCTTTATCAGAATCAACTTGATTTTTTTCTTATACCAGCCCGGATAGTTATTTAGCTGCTCAAAGGACATAACAGAATTTTTGTCGTCATCACCGTCCAAAAACGATATCCCTTTCAAGACCTTTCCGTCATGGGAAAAACCTGTCGCAAGGATTATGTCCTCATACTCTTTCGGCTGGGCTACTACCGGATATCCTTTCAATATATTTTCTGTTGCCAACCGTATCAGTGTCTCAGCGTTGTACTGCTCACTGTCATAAACTTCACAGGAAAGTCCGTATACTGCCAGACAATGTTTCTCATACATTTCCCGTCCCCAGGAATAACCAAAACACTCAGATGTAAACGCAGATTGGAAGATATATTCCGTATCATCATTCATTTGACGTTTTCCGGAATCTTTATGACACTCCAAGCCCATAAATAGCTTAATTGCCGATAAAATAGCGGGCCATGCCAAACTTCTCGGCCATTTTTTCCCGGAAAAATCCGCTATTTCATCATATGGCAACAAGACATGCTCAAAATTCGCGTTAGCTGATATGATGCCCGTGGGCAACAGAATTTCATCAATGGTCGCGCCCAAAATTTCCGACAACTCCACCAGTATTGAGACTTCAGGCATGGTGTGGCCATTCTCCCACTTGCTGACGGCCTGAGGGCTCACCGAGAGCCTCCGCGCCAGTTCCTCCTGCGTTATGCCTCTGCTCTTTCGCAAAAGAGCGATTTGTTTTCCTGCTTTGTTACTGTCAAACATATTTTCGCGTCCTTTCATCCATTTTTTACTCTTCCTATTATTGTGCCACAGCAGAAGAGGTAAATCCATAAATCAAACGTTGACAAAAGCACGATAAATCTTAACTTAAAGTTAATATACTCACAGCCCATGAGATTTTCCTTCCCCCATGGCACAGGATGTCCAGTTATGCAGCATGTGCCGTGGGGCAATTGAAAAATCTTTGGGACGTGAGTATAATTAAAGCATCATGTTCCCCTCAAGCCCCTCAAAGCACACCCGCCGGCAGGTGCCGCCCTTAAGCAGCAATTCCACCGGGCCGTAGCCGCCGCAGCCCTCAGGGTCCGTATACTGCACCTGGGTGATAGGAAACAACTCTTCCTCCGAGAAATCCTCCAGGCTCTCCTTGGTGATAACCTGGGAGATCAGTATGTAGGGTTCATTGCCGTAGAGCCTGCCCCTGGCAGTTTCCCCATAGACGATGAGAGAATGCTGTGAATCCGGGTTGGTGCCCCGGCTCCGCTTTATCTGTAGTTTCTCCCAGCCCTCATAGATCGTCATGGCAAGCTGCTTCTCCCGGCCGGTGCTGTCCCGGCCCTTCAAGACTATGGCATGTGCCTTCCGCAGTATGCCGTTTTGCCCATGAGGTTGTGTCTCCTCTCCGCTGCGCCCTGACAACTGCGGACATACAACATTCGCCGCAATGCTCCCGCTCTCATATCCCTGGGGCTGTTGTCTCTTTTCTATTGCCCCGGTCAGTACCCGGTACTGCCCCTCCTTCTCCACGATCTCCGTTCCATTGTCCGGGAACCCATAAGCCCCAAGCGTCAGTCGGATGGGCGTTCGGTGCAGCCGCAGCTTATCCACCCGCAGAATCCCGCAGGATACCACGAAATCCGCCAAATTTATGGCCTGTATCCAGTGGCACTCACTCTCCAGGTTATAGTCAAAAAACTGCCGCCGGTACAATACCCCATCTCTCTGTCCATACCAGAAAGTCACGTTAGCCC
>CAMWTF010000260.1 GCA_947177105.1 uncultured Lachnospiraceae bacterium
GGCGTGGGCGCCGCGCCGGTGTACCCTCAGGTGAAATGGTTCCATGAGCATGGTATTGCAGTGGATGTGATTGTGGGCAGTAAGACCAAGGATCTGTTGATTCTGGAAAAAGAGATGGAGGCTGTGGCAGGCAATCTGTATGTGACCACCGACGACGGCTCCTATGGCAGAAGCGGCATGGTTACCCAGACTATCAAGGATCTGGTGGCGGAGGGAAAGCAGTATGACCAGTGCGTGGCCATCGGTCCCATGATCATGATGAAATTTGTTTGTCTGTTGACCAAAGAACTGCAAATTCCCACGATTGTCAGCCTGAATCCCATCATGGTGGACGGCACGGGCATGTGCGGTGCCTGCCGTGTGACCGTGGGAGGCAAGGTGAAGTTCGCCTGCGTGGACGGGCCGGAGTTTGACGGGCATCAGGTCAATTTTGATGAGGCTATGAGCCGCCAGCAGATCTACAGGACAGAGGAGGGCAGGGCCTTCCTGAAAGCCAAGGAAGGGGCAAGTCACCACGGCGGATGCGGCAACTGCAATGGATAAAAATAGTACTCAAAATTGAAGGAGAATAAAGATGGATGTATTAAAGAAAGTGCCTGTCAGGGAGCAGGACGCGCAGGAGCGCGCAAAGAATTTTGAAGAGGTGTGTCTGGGATATAATAAGGAAGAAGCTATGGAGGAGGCCAGCCGCTGCATCAACTGTAAGAATGCGCAGTGCATCAAGGGCTGTCCTGTGGCGATCAATATCCCGGGCTTTGTGGAGCAGGTGAAAAACGGTGATATCGAAGGGGCTTATCAGACCATCAGCCAGTCCAGCGCGCTGCCCGCCGTGTGTGGACGCGTATGTCCCCAGGAGAGCCAGTGCGAGGGCAAATGTATCCGGGGCATCAAGGGAGAGCCGGTGTCCATCGGCAAGCTGGAGCGCTTTGTGGCGGACTATGCCCGGGAACAGGGGATAAAGCCTGATGGCGCAAAAGAGAGGAAGGGCAAAAAAGTGGCGGTAATCGGCTCCGGCCCTGCCGGCCTTACCTGTGCCGGTGATCTGGCCAAGATGGGATATGAAGTGACGATTTTTGAGGCCCTGCACGAGCCCGGCGGCGTGTTGGTGTACGGTATCCCGGAGTTTCGTCTGCCCAAGGAGGCGGTGGTCGCCAAGGAGATTGCGAATGTGGAATCCCTGGGTGTGAAGATCGAGACCAATGTGGTGGTGGGCAAATCCGTGACCATCGACCAGCTGCTGTCCGAGGAAGGTTTTTCCGCGGTGTTTATTGGTTCCGGCGCCGGTCTACCCAAATTTATGGGCATTCCCGGCGAGAACAGCAACGGTGTATTTTCCGCCAATGAGTATCTGACCAGAAGCAATCTGATGAAGGCTTTCGACGAAAACAGCAACACTCCCATTATGAGGGGCAAGAAGGTGGCCGTGGTGGGCGGCGGCAATGTGGCCATGGACGCGGCCCGCACTGCCCTGCGGCTGGGAGCGGAGGTGCATATCGTGTACCGCCGCAGCGAGGAGGAACTGCCTGCCCGTGTGGAGGAGGTACACCATGCCAAGGAAGAAGGCATCATCTTTGACCTGCTGACCAATCCCACCGAGATCCTGGCGGACGATAAGGGCTGGGTAACCGGCATGAAGTGTATCCGCATGGAACTGGGCGAGCCTGACGAGTCCGGCAGGAGAAGGCCGGTGGAGGTGCCGGATTCAGAGTTTGTGCTGGATGTGGACACGGTGATTATGTCTCTGGGAACCTCCCCGAATCCGCTGATTTCTTCCACCACCGAGGGGTTGGAGATCAACAAGTGGAAGTGTATCGTGGCGGAGGAGGAGAATGGCAAGACTACCAAGGAGGGCGTGTATGCCGGAGGGGACGCCGTGACAGGAGCGGCAACGGTTATTCTGGCAATGGGCGCCGGAAAAGCGGCGGCCAAGGGGATTGACGAGTATTTGTCCAGCGTGGAATGAATATTGGGGTAAAAAAGCCAAAATCAAATGATTAAGGCAGGGCTATGGGGTATAATGGAGCAGGCTATGCCATGCAGGAAAGGGGTTAAAGTATGTTGATATGTCCCAAGTGCAGGAATGAGTACAGAGACGGGATTGCCGTGTGTGCAGACTGCGGCTGCCAGTTGGTGTCAGAGAAGGAGATAGTAAATAAGGTTCCGCTGATCTTTGGAGATGAGGAGGGCCTGGCCCGGCTGAAGGAGTATCTGGAGTACAATGGTCTGAAAAATATAGAGATTGTCTACGATGAAAAGGAGGCGGTACATGAGCTTCTGATCAATGAGAAGGACAAGCAGAAGGCCCTCAAGCTGGGAGCCGTATACATGCAGCAGGAGCAGGTGCGCCAGGCCGAGGAAGCTGCCAGAGTTTCGGAGGAACAGGCGCGCCGGGAGGCGGAGAAGCCCCAGCCCCAATGGTTTGGCATGGGGACGGAAGAACCTTCGGAAAAGCAGAAGGAGCAGATGCAGGCTCAGCCCGTGCGCAGATCTCCCCAGGGTTACCGGAACAAATCGGAACAGGCGGCGGAGAACAGATCTTCCGCCTGGACGCTGCTGATTGTGGGCAGCTTGGGGCTGGTGGCTCTGGCGCTGCTGCTCACAGGGGTATTGCCCTTGCAGCTGCGGGGAAGCAACCGTTATACCATCGGCGGCATCATGGGGGCCATGTTTGTGATTTTCATCGTGATGGGTTTTGTGTCCCTGAAAAATTCCAAGCGCTATGCCAAGGAGGCCGATTCCGAGAATTCTCTCAAGAGCACCATGGAGAAGTGGTGCAGGGAGAACCTGGAGGGAGCCAAGGTGGATGCCAGCTTGCAGTTGTCCACTGTGCCCGAGGAGGAATGGTATTTCCGGCGGGTGGCTTTGATCAAAGCGGTGCTTAATCGTCAGTTCGTGAACCTGGATCAGGAGTTTTTGGATCACTTTGTGGATGATATGTATGACAGTATTTTCCCTGAGGGATGAGGAGAGCGAGTATATTTCCATTGCCTGGAGCCCGGAGCGTTTTTTGGGTTTCAGGCAATTATTTTCAAGGGAGAGGTTTGGGTGTTGCGCAGTTAACCAAAAAAATCCTGATTATGAGATTCTTGTGTACTTTTTCATGGAGAGGAAAGTCGTGAAAATTACAATACTGTGTGTAGGGAAAATAAAAGAGAGTTTTTATCGGGAGGCCATCGCTGAATATGCCAAGCGGCTGAGCAGGTATTGCAAGCTGGAGATTATCGAGATGGCGGATGAAAAGACGCCGGACAAGGCATCTGCGGCTCTGGAGGAACAGATACGGGAGAGGGAGGCTGACAGGCTGCTATCCCGGCTGGAGGAGGGAGCCTATGTCTGCACCCTGGAGATACAGGGCAGACGCTATACTTCGGAGAGCTTTGCAGAAGCAATCAACCAAGTGGGACTTGGCGGCCAAAGCCATATTATCTTTGTGATCGGCGGTTCTTTGGGACTCCATGAAAAGGTACGGAAACGCTCTAACCGAGCGGTTAGCTTCTCTGATATGACTTTTCCACATCAGCTGATGCGGGTGATCCTGTGCGAACAGATCTATCGGGCGTATCGGATAATAAATGGAGAACCATATCATAAGTAAGGGCGAAAGGGAACGGGAGTTCTTGGGAATAAAAGAGAATAAGAGTTATATATTTAACCCCATGGGAGTGTGCGGCTTCCATAGGGTTTTGCTAGTGTAGATTCTGTGTTTCTTCTGGGGGGACAGTCTGGATTTATCAGTATGCAAATGGACATGGATATCTGGATTTTTTTTATGAGGCTTCTGATTCTGTCTGTGATAAAATCATAGCTGTAAATGAAGATTTGGAAGCACAGAAACAATATCGTCAGGGTGGAAAAGGTACGGTTCCTGATGATGGCAAAAGATAAAGACTTTTCCGATTACTATTCCAACCGCAACTTGACAAAAACAGAGTTCTATTCGGTCATGGATACACTCTATGACTTGAATAATCTCTGGATGCTGTCAGGATTTATCCGCCAGAACCGGCAGGTCTTGTTCCAGGAAGTCCAAAACAGCATGAACGGTCAGAAAAGCCCGGATTTTACGGAAACATGCAGATTCGGGAAAGATACCATGCTGTCAAGGATGTTCCAGGTTATGGAAAGATTTCACTTAAACGGCTGTTGTGTGGCAGAGGATACAAGTTTGGAAGTGAAACTTCCAAATACGCATTAACGCAATAACACGGGCACAGCCCGCGTTATGCAGGAACAAGGAAAGTTTGGATTATACTGTGGCTACCCGGAGGATGAAAGCGTACTCATTCACAACCAGAAGCGGAAGAACTGTGCCGCAGATTATCTTGCAAGGAAACTGGGTAGAACAGTGGGGATTTG
>CAMWTF010000261.1 GCA_947177105.1 uncultured Lachnospiraceae bacterium
CATACGGTGTGCTGACAGACTATTTTGCTCAGGAACGTCCCTTGTTCCAGGATGATTTTTCGACTCTGCTGCACTATAAGCTGTTGTCGGAGCAGGCCAGGGGCTATACCGATTACTTGGATGTCACACCGGATCTATCCGATAAAATCCGCAAATATGTGTACCAGTTTACCACCTTCAGCGAGTTCTGCGACCTTTTGAAGTCCAAGGATATGACCTACACCCGTATCAGCCGCTGCCTGCTGCACATTCTCCTGAATATTACCAAGGACAATATGCAGTTTTACATAGACAACCAGGACTCCGTGTCCTATGCCCGGCTGCTGGGCTTCAGGCAGGATGCCAAGCCCCTGCTGACCGCCATCGACCAAAATACCTCTATCCCGTTGATCACCAAGATGGCCGATGCGGACAAGCTCCTGACCCTGGGAGGGGCCCATATGTTCCAGCAGGAGATACAGATCACTGATATCTACAGCAGCATCCAGGCCGCCAAGTCCGGCCATAAAATGTACCACGAGTATACCAGACCGATGATTGTAGTCTAAATATAATTATTTCTTCACAAAAAAAACCGGACGACACTCTGAAACAGACTGTCATCCGGTTTTTAATATTATAATCTATGCCATTTCAATTCTTAAAACTGTGGATCGGCGCAGGTATACGTCCTCCTCTGCCCACAAAACCATCACAGGAAAAACCATTTACCGGCATGATCGGCGCATGGCCCAGCAGGCCGCCGAACTCCACAGTCTCACCCACGCCCTTGCCAATAACCGGAATGATCCGAACGGCTGTGGTCTTCTGATTGACCATGCCGATGGCCATCTCGTCCGCAATGATGCCGGAGATGGTGGTGGCCTTGGTGTCCCCGGGAATGGCAATCATGTCCAGCCCCACCGAGCATACGCAGGTCATGGCCTCCAGCTTCTCCAGGCTCAGCGCTCCGGCCGTCACCGCGTCGATCATGCCCTGGTCCTCGCTGACCGGGATGAATGCGCCGCTTAGGCCCCCCACATAGGAGGAGGCCATGACACCGCCCTTTTTAACCTGGTCATTCAACAGCGCCAGAGCAGCGGTGGTTCCCGGTGCGCCTGCGTACTCCAGCCCCATCTCGCAGAGGATATCCGCCACACTGTCGCCGATGGCCGGAGTGGGCGCCAGGGACAGATCCACAATGCCGAAGGGCACACCCAGCCTCTGAGATGCCTCCCTTGCCACCAGTTGTCCCACGCGGGTCACTTTGAATGCCGTCTTTTTGATAGTCTCGCACAGTACCTCAAAATTCTCCCCCCGAACCTTCTCAAGAGCAGTTTTGACCACACCGGGACCGCTGACGCCTACATTGATAATACGATCCGCCTCAGTCACGCCGTGGAAGGCCCCCGCCATAAAGGGATTATCATCCGGCGCATTACAGAATACCACCAGCTTTGCGCAGCCCAGAGAATCCTGCTCTTTGGTATATTCCGCCGTCTCCTTGATGACCTCGCCCATCAGCTTCACCGCGTCCATATTGATGCCTGTCTTGGTGGAACCCACGTTCACCGAACTGCATACCCTCTCCGTGGCAGCCAAAGCCTGAGGAATGGAACGGATCAGCATCTCCTCCGCAGGTGTCATCCCCTTGCTGACCAGGGCGGAATAGCCCCCGATAAAATTCACTCCCACTTCATGGGCCACCTTGTCCAGCGTGTTGGCGATGCCCACAAAGTCCTGGGGCGTCCTGCAGGCCGCCGCTCCCACCAATGCGATGGGCGTCACGGAGATCCGCTTGTTGACAATAGGAATACCGTACTCCCTGGAAATCTGCTCTCCCGTTTTCACCAGATCCCTGGCAGACTCATAGATCTTCTGGTAAATCTTCTCGTTGAGACGCTTTAAGTCCGCATCAATGCAGTCCAGCAGGCTGATGCCCATGGTGATGGTGCGCACATCCAGATTCTCTTTTTCAATCATCTCATTGGTTTCTGCCACTTCATATATATTGATCATAATTACCTCTTTCTACATTGCCCAAACTTTCCTTATTCCTGCATATCGCAGGCTGGCCTGCGATACTGCGTTAATGCGTATTTGGATGTGAAACATCCAAACTTTCCTCTGCCGTTCCCTTTAGATTCTGTGCATCTGATCAAATATCTCTTCCTTCTGACACTTTACCGACACGCCGATCTCCTGTCCCAGCTTCTCCAGGTCGTTCACCATATCCCCATACTGCCCGGTCATATTGCTGATATCTACGATCATCATCATATTAAAATAATCCTGCACGATGGTCTGGGAAATGTCCAGTATATTCACCTTGTTCTCAGCCAAATATGTACATACCCTGGCGATAATACCCACTGTGTCCTTGCCTACCACTGTAATAATTGCCTTTTTCATATAGTTACCTCTTTCCTGCCGACAGACTCCTGCGCTTTTTATAATTTGTATCATAATACGAATAGCCTGCAAAAGCAAGCTATTTCTTCATTTCAATATCTTATTTGTTATACTACCATCACCGGTGAAAGTTCGCTGCGTCTGGCCACCTGGATCTGAAAGTCTTCCGCCTTGTATGGATTGTCTCCCAGGGAAATCTCCATGCGCACCGTCTCGTAGGCCAGTTCCGGCAGATTGTTGTCCTGGCTCAGATGCCCCAGAGAGATATATTTCAGACCATCATGCAGAATCCGGCAGAGCAGCCTGCCGGAATTTTCGTTGGACAGATGGCCACGACTGCCCAGGATTCTCTGTTTCAGTGGATAGGGATAAGGTCCCACCTGGAGCATGTTCACATCATGGTTGGCCTCCAGCAGAATGGCGTCCAACCCCTTTAAACACTCCACCGTGTAATCATTGTAGACTCCTAAATCAGTACACACCGCCACCCGCTTGCTGCCATAGCTGATGCGGTAAGCCACAGGCTGGGCCGCGTCATGGCTGATCCGCAGGGGATTCACAGTCAGATCCTTGATGGTAAAACGCTGGTCTTCCTTCACCTCCACCCATAGTTCCTGATCTATGCTGCCCATGGATTTCATCTGCCTGACGGCCTCTATGGTCCCTCTGGTGGCATAGATCGGTATCTCGTATTTGCGGGCCAGAACGCCCAATCCGCTGATATGGTCTGCATGTTCGTGAGTAATCAGAATACCGTCCAAATCTCCACCGCTGATCCCCAACTCCTCCAAGCCGCTCTCCGTCTTTTTCCCGCTGATCCCCACGTCAACCAGCAGGTGCGTGGCATCTGAGCCCACATAGACACAGTTGCCGCTGCTCCCGCTTGCAATACTGCACATCCTCATATTCTTTTATCTTTCGGGGAATGCCCCGTCTCCTCCTGTTCATTTTAGGCAACGCCAAAGCGTTCCTGCCCGAAAACCTTATATCAAAATATCTTTCCGCTCCCCAGACCTTACTGCCAATAAATACTAATCGCATCGCCCTGGTGCAGCGTCTCAAAATGCTGAGCCGGGCGGCCGTTGAGCAGTGTCACGATGCTTCTGCCCCGGGAATTGCTCAGATCAAACTCGTAGAAATCAAACACATCCACGAAGACATATTCTTTCTTGCCCCGAAGCGCCACCGGCTGTCCGTTCACCACCACCTGCAAATCCCCGTCCGGCGGGGTCTGCTGTCCGCTGCCGTCCTCTACAGAACTCCCTGTATGGGCAGCGCCGGGTACAGTCCCCGCTGTACCGGAATTTCCCACTGTGACTGCGCTGTTCACTGTCCCTGCTATATCGGGATTTCCCGCAGTGGCGGCGCCTGTTTCCCCCTCCTGTGCCAGTCCTTGAACCATATGCTCGCCAGGAGCCGCCGAAGCATCTGCCATGATATGGCCGGGGCCGTCTGCGTCCTCCCCCGGTTCCACATACCTATCCTCCGATTGCTCGTCAGTCTCCCCATACTGCCGCCAGTCAATTTCCTCTCCCGCTTCGTCCTCGCCGCCTTCCGGCGCAAATTTCACGTCAAAGCCCTCATACACCCTTGTGTCCGCTTTGGCGGGGGTGTCGTTGACCAGGATCCGCCCCTGCAGGGGAATATCCGCATACTGGGCTATCTGTTCCACCGTATACCAGTTTTGGATGACAATCTCATCCCCGTCCTGTATCTCATAGGAACCCAGCCGCTGCTCACCGTTCACATAGGCCAGCCTGGGCAGCACGATCCGAATACCGCACATGGTAATATGTATCTGCTGCTCCATCTCCGGCAGTCTATCCAGCAGCGGATGAGCCGCCTCCCCCGCCGTGGAAGGCACCAACACCACCTTGTCACCGTTCTGGATCCGGGTGTGGATATCCGCCTCCTGCCCGTTGACGGTGATTACGGCGGCCTCCCCCTGCTCGCCCCGGACC
>CAMWTF010000262.1 GCA_947177105.1 uncultured Lachnospiraceae bacterium
GCTTCAGTGCGCCGCCCGCGGATTTGCTGCTTTAGAGTTCCGCATATCCCCGGCCGACACACCAGATCGGTGAAGCATAAATGGCCGCTCTGGCGTCCCTTTATGCTTCAGTGCGCCGCCCGCGGATTTGCTGCTTTAGAGTTCCGCATATCCCCGGCCAGACATAAAAAATGCCGACACACATGCGCCGACGAATCATATCATGAAATGCTTCCTGATATTATACGATAGCGCCCCATCCAGTTACTCAGATGACAGTCATACAGTTGTTCACTGTATGCCCAAGACCCCAGCCCACAGCACACTGGTTCTTTCGGCGTATTTTCCTTTCCTTCCCCTTCATTTGCGCCTGCCACATCCGGAGGAGTACTCTTAAAATACGCAACCTCTATCTTATTTCCAATATCATAGCATTGACTTATAGCTTTGTCAATGAAAAAACCATGTTTTTACAATTTATAATTTCACCATCTCGATACGGGAAACCTCATCCGCCAGAATGAGAATATCATCGCTCAGGCGGCTGCCCGTCAGTATCACGTCCGTCTCCCTGCGGCTCTCCAGCAGTTCCTTCAGCTCTTCCACGGTGATGATCTCCTTCTCCACCAGCACCAGCACCTCGTCCAGAATCAGCAAGTCGCACTCCGCCACAGACAGAACTTTTTTGGCATAACCCAGACCGTTGCGAATATTGACGCACTCCTCCCGCTTCTTTTCCTCCGGCAGCTCCATATAGTTCTCATCCGACTTTTCGAAATGGAAGAGCCGGATCTCCGGCTCCATCCGGCGGATGAAAGCGCTGTCCGCCAGGCCCCTTCCCTTCAAAAACTGTATGATTACTACCCTTTTTCCCTCTGCAGCCGCCTGCAGGGCCCTGCCCCATGCAGCGGGGGATTTGCCCCTGCCGTCACCAGTATATATGTAGATGCTTCCTCTGTCCATGTCAATACCCTTGCTCCTCGCAGATCGGTCTGCGGCAGAGCCCTTTTTCAGTTTGACCTCCGCGTATCTCCATCCCATAGTATAACACCATTTCCCCTTTTTGGCAATGGGGAGGTCTGACTGCTCTACAGCGGCTGCTCTTCCACCGCCTCCACCAGCTCCATCTTGCTGACGGAAACCTCGAAGGCCACACGCTTTTCCGCATGTTCCTCATCTAATTTCTTCATATACTCACGGCTCTGGATACGGCCCCAGATGGCGCAGCGCTCCCCCACATGGAAACTGCTTGCATAGCGGGCATTTCTTCCCCAGCAGATGCAGGGAATATAGTCCGACTTGCCATAAGGACGGTTCACGGCCAGCAGCACATCGGCAATCTCCCTTCCCAGAGGAGTCTTTCGATAGATGGGTTCCTTACAAATATAGCCATCCAGATAGATCTGGTTGGTCTTGGAGCTCTCCTCGATCTCCTCCACAAACTCAATCTCTCTGGCAAAAACAGACAACACCAGACGATTTTTGCGCTCCTCATGGCGGTTATAGGAGCGGAACTGACCGTTTACGCAGATATATCTTCCCTTATAATCCGCATTTACATCAATCAACCTCTCCGAGACCATAAGCGGAATGACATCGAAACTCTCGCTGAGCCTCTGTACCTTCACGTCCACCATATAAAATCCTTCCCCAAAGATCTCATGGCTGTAGGCAAAATCACTGATGATTTCTCCCATCACGGTCACCTGATTGTTTTCAATTACCTTATCTGTCATTTTTTGTTCTCCCTTCTTACACATTAAGAATTTTTCCGGCACAAAGTGCCTGTAATGTAATATATTTATACCTCATTTTTCCGCTTTTGAGAAGTACTTTCCAGCCAAAAATTTCGACGAAAATTTCAATAAACTTTTATTGCGCCTATATTCAATTAGTGATATACTATAACAGTTTGAGGTATATTTAGGAGGATTTTATGCGACAGAAAAGAGAAGATATCCGAAACGTAGCTATCATAGCCCATGTAGACCACGGCAAAACTACTCTGGTGGACGAACTGTTGAAGCAGAGCGGGGTCTTTCGGGCGAATCAGGAAGTGGCTGAGAGAGTCATGGATTCCAATGACATCGAGCGTGAGCGGGGCATTACTATCCTGTCCAAGAATACAGCCGTCACCTATAAAGACACCAAAATCAATATCATTGATACCCCGGGCCATGCGGACTTTGGCGGCGAGGTGGAGCGGGTGCTGAAGATGGTAAACGGCGTAATCCTGGTGGTGGATGCCTTCGAGGGCGCCATGCCCCAGACCAAGTTCGTGCTGCGCAAGGCGTTGGAGTTAAAGCTGCCCGTCATCGTCTGCATCAACAAGATTGATCGGCCCGAGGCACGTCCCAATGAGGTCATCGACGAAGTGCTGGAGCTGTTCCTGGAACTGGACGCGGACGATGCCCAGCTGGACTGCCCTTTCGTGTTTGCTTCGGCCAAGTCCGGCATCGCCTCCCTGGACGCGGACCAGCCTGGCACGGACATGACTCCCCTGTTTGAGACCATTCTGGACTACATTCCCGCCCCGGAGGGAGACCCCGACGCCGGGACCCAGGTGCTGATCAGCACCATAGACTACAATGAGTATGTAGGCCGCATCGGCGTGGGCAAGGTGGACAACGGCACCATCCGTGTAAACCAGGAAGTGGTGATTGTCAACCATCATGAGCCGGACAAGCAGAGCAAGGTCAAAGTCAGCAAGCTCTATGAGTTTGACGGACTGAATAAGGCAGAGGTAAAGGAGGCTGGCATCGGCTCCATCGTGGCCATCTCAGGCATTGCTGACATTCATATCGGGGATACACTGTGCTCTCCCGATCAGATAGCCCCCATCCCCTTCCAGAAGATCAGTGAGCCCACCATCGCCATGCATTTCATGGTCAATGACTCCCCTCTGGCGGGTCTGGAGGGCAAGTTTGTGACCAGCCGCCACATCCGGGATCGGCTGTTTCGGGAGTTGAACACGGACGTGTCCCTGCGGGTGGAGGAGACAGAGTCCACGGATGCCTTCAAGGTATCCGGCCGCGGAGAACTGCATCTGTCCGTGCTCATTGAAAATATGCGCCGTGAAGGTTTCGAGTTCGCCGTCAGCAAGGCGGAGGTGTTATATAAAACTGATGAGGCCGGCCACAGACTGGAACCCATGGAACTGGCCTATATTGATGTGCCCAACGAGTATGCTGGGGCAGTCATCGAGAAACTGGGACAGCGGAAAGGGGAACTGCGGAACATGGGTTCCCTCACCGGCGGCTCCTATACCCGTCTGGAGTTCTCCATTCCCTCCAGAGGGCTTATCGGCTACCGGGGCGAGTTTATGACTGATACCAAGGGCAACGGCATCCTGAATACGGTGTTTGACGGCTACGGCCCCTACAAGGGGGATATCGCCTACCGGGCGCAGGGCTCCCTCATCGCCTTTGAGGCCGGGGAATCCATCACTTACGGTCTGTACAACGCCCAGGAGAGAGGCATTCTGTTCATCGGACCCGGGGAAAAGGTATACAGCGGTATGGTGGTGGGCCAGACCGGCAAGAGCGAGGACATTGAGATCAATGTCTGCAAGAAAAAGCAGCTGACCAACACCCGTTCCTCCAGCGCGGACGAAGCCCTGCGGCTGACGCCCCCCAAGATCATGAGTCTGGAGCAGGCGCTGGATTTCATTGACACCGACGAACTTCTGGAGATTACCCCCTCCACTCTGCGGATTCGCAAGAAGATTCTGGATCCTACTATGAGAAAGAGAGCCAATAACAAGAAATAAGTAAAATATTTAATATGGACAGGGCATTGAAAATTATGTTGCCATAATCATCAATGCCCTGTCCATTATACGTATTTCTTGATTTCACACTTTTCAGCGTACATCCTGTTCAGAAGAACTAACCGCAACCGTTATACAATTTTTCTGATGGAGTCCACAGAGAGGTGATATTGCTCAGCCAGTTCTTCCATACTGATTCCGGCGCCGTATTTTTGGCGGATCTCTTCGTTTCTCTTTTTATAGTATTCTCTGGCGCCAGAACTTTCCCCCCAGGATTTCTTTTCCCGATTGTTGGGAATATACAAGGTTTCGCCTGACACATATTGCTGTAACTCTTTCAACAGGCGATCTGGCAGAATGTCCTGCGCGTTTCTATACTTCATCCAGAAACTCCTTCTCTGTGGCATATTCATGGATTCTGCCGCCGCCCTTTGTGATAATGCCGCGGATCTGTCTCTCTGCTTCGTCTCCCCGATCTGCCAGAAGCCGCAAATTGTCTCTGTCATAATATTTCATCAACTCGATTCTATCAATGCCGAAATCATCACATACGCTGTTTAACACATTTTGCAGGAAAATCCCCCACATATACA
>CAMWTF010000263.1 GCA_947177105.1 uncultured Lachnospiraceae bacterium
TTTTCAGATATTTATCCTTATGCGGCGTCTCATGCCGGCTAACCTCTGAAATGTAGGGTCAAGTTCCTTATGGACTGGCAATTTCCAGGTCATCCCGCTTTACAAGAAAATACATTGACTTGCTGGTTATTATGTCCTAAACTGGATCAATCCGGCAGCAATTTCGGAATACAAAAATCTATATAGAAAGTGAAAATGACACATGTCTAAAAATACACAGATTATGACGGAGGGCAGGCCCTGGAAGCTGATCCTGGGACTGGCGCTTCCCTTGATGTTTGGCAATATATTCCAGCAGCTCTATACCGTGATGGACACTCTGATAGTAGGGCGGGTGCTGGGAGTCCACGCGCTGGCAGCCCTGGGAGCTTCCGACTGGCTCAACTGGATGATTCTGGGACTGGTCACCGGCATCACCCAGGGCTTCTGCATCCTGGCCGCCCAAAAATTCGGTGCAGGCAAGACGGAGGAGTTGAAGGAGACCGTGGGAGCCTCCGTCACACTCTCAGCCGTCTCCGCCATCGTCATCGAAATCTTGAGCCAGATGTTGGTGCTGCCCCTTTTGAAGCTGCTGGACACCCCTTCGGACATCCTGCCCATGGCGCTGCTCTACCTGCGGCTCCTGTTTGCCGGAATCCCCATTGTCATGGCCTACAACCTGCTGGCCTCCCTGCTGCGGGCGCTGGGGGACGGCCGCACTCCGCTCTATGCCATGGTGGTGGCCTCGGTGCTGAACATCCTGCTGGATATCCTTTTTGTGGCGGGTTTTCACACCGGCGTGGGCAGCGCCGCTGTGGCCACGCTGATCGCCCAGGCCGTGGCCGCCCTGTACTGCCTGCGGGTGATCCTGCGTATGGAAATCCTGCGCATCAGGCCATCCCATCTGCGGCCTGACCGACGGCTGGCCTGGCAGCTTTTTTCCCTGGGCACCCCCATGGCGGCACAGAACACCATCATCGCTGTGGGCGGATTGGTGATACAGTCCATCGTCAACGGCTTCGGGGTCATTTTTATCGCCGGTTATACCGCCTCCAACAAGCTCTATGGGATACTGGAAATCGCTGCCACCTCCTACGGCTATGCCATGGTCACCTATGTGGGACAGAACCTGGGCGCCGGGCTCTGCCAGCGCATCCGTCAGGGAGTACGGCATGCCCTGGGCATCGCTCTGGCCACCTCCGTAGTCATCGCCATCGCCATGCTGCTGACAGGCCGTATGCTGGTGGGCTCCTTTATCACCGGCAACCCCCAGGAAGTAATGGAGGCAACGGAGATTGCCTACCACTATCTGGCGATTATGAGTATCTTCCTGCCCATCCTGTACCTGCTGCATCTCTACCGCTCCTCCCTGCAGGGCATGGGGGATACTGTGCTGCCCATGGCCTCCGGCATTGCGGAATTTGTTATGCGGACCGGGGCTGCCCTGACTCTGCCCCATATACTGGGACAAGAGGGTATCTTCTACGCGGAGGTTTTGGCCTGGGTGGGAGCCGACCTGATCCTAATCACCGCCTATTATGTGCGGATGCATAAACTTTCTTTAAAGAAACCATAGCAGGCTGCAGGCGATATAGGGCAGAAAGGGAACCGGAACCTTCAGGTTCCCTTTTTGATTGATATTGCGCTTGAGCGCCTGCACTGCGCCCAGCAGGATAAAAGCCAGCGCCATATGCAGCAGCAATGTCTGCAAATCCCCGCCTTTTCCCACAAGATACAGGCTGCATATCTGAAATGCCATGACATCCCCTTCACCGTAAAACCGCATAAACAGCAGGTACTGGAGCAAGGCAAACAGTACCAGTCCACTCCCCCCTCCCGGCAAAGGTTCCTGCAGCAGACACAGAATGGCTCCCGCCACAGCTGCAGGCACTTGCAAGATGTCATAAACCTTGCAGGTCTGGAAATCAGTGATGGAGCATACCGTCAGATAGACTGCCAGTACCAGATAACCCAGCCAAAACATTGGCCGCTGTAGGCTGCATAGGGATGCAGTGTATCCTGCCCCCAAAAAGCAGCCCGCCAACAAAATCCCTCCCGCCGCCCGGTTCGCCTTCAGTCCATGCCCCTGATCCAGCATGGTAATCAGCTGCAAAACTGCCAATGTCAGCGTCAGCTGCAATCCAAACAGCTTCAGAAAAAGCATCAGGTGTCACCCTCTGTTCCCTGCAGTTTAAGCCTGGTGCGAAGTTCATCCAGCACATTGCCCTTCACCGTCATGGTGGCCAGCCGGGGATGCTGTTCTATGCTGGAATCCTGTTTGTAGGCTCTGACCATAATATCCATCACAGCCTCCGGCACTCTCAGCGGAATCATAAAAGTCAGTTTTTCTTCCCTAATGTAATCGGGCGCATCATACACATAAACCCGATTCAAAGAGGAGTCCAGTTCTGTCATCTCCTCCGGGAAAATCACTTCCACGCGATCCACATATCCCGTGGTTAGAATGGTCAGAAGACCGCTTTCCCCGGCCTTGAACACCGGGTCATGTGGCTCCAGTATCCTTTCCAGTTCCACATGCAGGGATATCCCCTGCATCTGGCTGCTGGCCACGGCTTCGTTTCCC
This sequence comes from uncultured Lachnospiraceae bacterium, assembly GCA_947177105.1. Taxonomy (GTDB): domain Bacteria; phylum Bacillota; class Clostridia; order Lachnospirales; family Lachnospiraceae; genus Acetatifactor. The sequence continues at coordinate 2,564 of CAMWTF010000263.1, forward strand.
ACATGGTCCACAGCATGGGCAATGACTGTGAACGCGCCGCTGAACAGGGCATCCCCCTCGCGCAGGGTCATATGTACCCTGCCTGTCCCCTGGTCCTCGAACTTCTGACTGCTGCCATTGTCCTGGTTGTATACTTCCACGAAAAATTCCGCCAGCCCGCTGCCTTCATCCCCAGCTGTCAGTTCCACTTCCACAGGGCCCTCTTCCCACGCTTCCAGAACATCCACTCCCTCCAGCAGTTCCATACCGCCAATCTCGGGCGGCCTGGCGTCCACCACCAGCCAGACGCTGCCCAGCAAATCCTGGTCATAGTCAGAAAATATCATTTTGGTGCTCTCCTGAGCCGCGGCTATGGGAGTCAGACGAATCCGGTGTCCGTCCAGGTTCTCCGGCACAGACAGCTTCTGACTTATCTCCAGGTCTCTGCACCTGTTGCTGCGTCTGGTTACAGTATAGCCCCCATCCCGGATACAGGGCCTTCCCTCGGAAACCTTCTGTAGCTGCTGGGCCGGATAAGCGCAGCTACCCGGAGAAAGATCACTCCCAAGAGGAGTGACGGTTCCCAGCCTCCCCTCCTCCCCGCCGTCGGTCAGATCCTGCGCCGCCACATATAAGTGGGTCACCTGATAATCCTTTCTGGCCGGGCCGCACAGGGCGCCAAGAAAGGAGAGTCCAAAAGGCGCATCCTCCCCCGCCCTGACATAATAGGTATTTTCCTCCCGGGCAGGCCACAGACTGTCTGCCTGCTCCAGCCGGATCTGCTCCGTCCGCACAGGCCATGCAATCACAGTCTGGTCAGCCAGGGGAATATGCACCGTTTCCCCCAAGTTTCCGGCTTTATCCTGGGCTGCTATATGCAGGTATTGCAGCCCCTCTCCCATTGTAACGGTCAGAGAGGGGCGCTCCCCCGCGTCCCCATGCCATGTGTGCGCGGCCTTTACCGTGGTCCCTGCTTTGTTGTCCACCACATAGCGGTACCCCTGCACCTGGGTAATCAATGTGTTGGCCGTGACATTGGAACTGCATATCATGCGGTCCGATCCCATAGGGTAGGATTCCACCTTATGATAATAGACCGTGCCTGTATCCGATGGTCTTGCAAAGGATGCCCGCACCTGGTTCTCCCCCGTCGCCACTAGGCGCAGCGTATCCATCTCTATCTTCTCCGGCTTTCCCATATCCTGGGCCGACACGCCGTTTAGCAGATTATTCTCCAAATATCCCAGGGCAATGGAGGTAATCTGAAGAGTTCCATTCCCAATCTGAAACCCGGCCTGTTCTGTATAACTGCCGCAAACCTCTGTGTTGATATAATTGGAACCGCCGTAGGCGGGCTGGGAAGAGAGCATCTGTCCCTCATCCATTCCGCAGATATAATCCTCCTCCCTCCCGCAGCCCGGCGCATATCCCGTGTACGCCGTACATACAGGTGGTTCGAATTCATCATAAACCTTGCCGCAGCCATTACAGATATACCGGTAAACACGATGGGTATGGCCCGAACAGTCGTATCCTCCGCAGCGCACACAATAGCATAGGTTGCCGTTGCCATCCCTGTTGCCATAATAAAAAACACTGCTCTTTTCTTCCCTGCGGAAAGAGGCGCTGTTGCAAGTCCTTTTCAGGGTGTAACAGCCTCCCCCGTTCACCGCATCCCCCTGATGTATATGGCGGCAGAGTCTGTCATGCTGATGCACCACCCAGGTGCCTCCGCTCCCTCCTCTATATCCGCCGCCTCCTCCGGCCTTGCCGCGCTCCCCTTCGCTGC
>CAMWTF010000264.1 GCA_947177105.1 uncultured Lachnospiraceae bacterium
ATCATGCAAAAAGTCAACAGGGCGCTGATGATCAGTCTGGAACTGGATACATAAAAAGAGACTGTTCCTTGACGAATAGCGCTAATGATGGTATGATTAACTGCATCTGATATGCATGTAGAGGAAATTATATAATAAAGGAGTGATTGGGAAATGGACGACAGTGGGCCCACTGCCAGTATTATTTTTGTGATTCTTGTTTTGATTGATATGTTTTTCCACGGTTTTGGTGAGGCGGTAGAACAGCTGGGGTTCAAGGATGTGGAGAGAAGGGCCGGGGAGGAGAAGGACCGCCGCTCGCAGCGGCTTTTGAAGATCCTGCAGGATCCCACCCGATATGTGAATTCCATGCAGCTTATTATCACCCTGAACAATGTGCTCATAGGTGGTGTGTATCTGGGAATCTGGCTTGGGGCGGTGCAAAATTTCTTGGCGGGATTCGCGGAGCGGAACCTGGCTGAGATTGTAGTGATCCCGCTGGCCCTGATCACCATTGTCTCCGCAGTTGTCACCATGGTTTTCCTGCTGTACATATTGCTTACCTTCGGTGTGCTTCTGCCCAAGAAGATTGCCAGGCGTCTGCCGGAGAGGTGGGCCTACGCCAGCATCAACATCGTGTATGTGGTGATGAAGCTGCTGACTCCTTTCACCGGGCTGGTGACGGTATCCGCCAATTTGGTACTGCGAATTTTTGGCGCCAAAAATGTGGGTGATGAGGCCGATGTGACAGAGGAAGAGATCATCAATATGGTCAATGAGGGACATGAGCAGGGCATTATCCAGGCCAGTGAGGCTGAGATGATCTCCAACATCTTTGAATTTGGAGACAAGGAAGCCCAGGATATCATGACTCACCGGAACAATATCGTGGCGCTGGACGGTTCCATGCCTCTGAAGGACGCTCTGGATTTTCTGGCGGAGGGCAAGAACAGCCGCTATCCGGTATATGAGGAAAACATGGATCATATCGTGGGTATTCTCTATTTGAAGGATGCTCTGCGGTATCATCACACGGATGACAAGCAATACAGCAGTATCGGGCAGTTGGATGACCTGCTGCGGGAGCCGGTGTATATCCCCCAGACCAGGAATATTGACCAGTTGTTCCGCCAGATGCAGTCGGGTAAACTGCAGATGGTGATCGTGGTGGACGAGTACGGTCAGACGGCGGGACTGGTGACCATGGAGGACATTCTGGAGGAGATAGTGGGCAATATTCTTGATGAGTATGACGAGGAAGAGGATTTCATCGAGGAAAAGGGCAACGACGAGTATATCATCGAGGGCAAGACACCGTTGGAGGATCTGGAGGAACGGTTTCACATTTCCTTCCATGAGGAGGACTTTGAGACTCTCAACGGTTTTCTGATCTCTAAGATGGACAAGATCCCGGACGAGGACGAGGAGTTTGAGATTTCCGTGGACGGTTATCATTTCAAGGTTCTCTCTGTGGAAAACAAGATGATTCACAGTGTTTTGGTGACAAAGCTGCCAAAGGAGTCTGCCTTGGATCCAGAGGGGACAAATGAAGAGGATTTTGAATAAAAAAGGAGAAGAGAGATGTCAGGACATTCTAAATTTGCGAATATTAAACATAAGAAGGAAAAGAACGATGCGGCAAAGGGTAAGATTTTTACCATTCTCGGGCGTGAGATTGCAGTGGCGGTAAAGGAGGGCGGGCCGGACCCGAACAACAATTTCAAATTGGCGGCAGTTATCGCCAAGGCTAAGTCCAACAACATGCCCAACGATACCATCGAGCGGGGCATCAAGAAGGCCGCGGGAGATGTGGGCAATGTGAATTATGAATACATCACCTATGAAGGCTATGGTCCCAATGGTATTGCCATCATAGTGGACACGCTGACGGACAACAAGAACCGCACCGCTGCCAATGTGAGGAGCGCCTTCACCAAGGGTCAGGGCAATATCGGTACCCCTGGCTGCGTGTCCTTTATGTTTGACAAGAAAGGACAGATCATTATAGATCGGGAAGAGTGCGATATGGAGTTTGACGATCTGATGATGGTGGCGCTGGATGCAGGTGCGGATGATATCTCGGAGGAGGAGGACAGCTTTGAGGTGCTCACCGATCCGGATGCCCTGGAGACAGTGCGAAAAGGCTTAGAGGAGGCCGGTGTGCCTATTGTCAGCGCAGAAGTCACTATGCTGCCCCAGAATTATGTGACGCTGACGGACGAGACCGCTGTCAAGAACCTCACCAGGATTCTGGATATCCTGGACGATGATGATGATGTACAGAATGTATATCACAACTGGGATGAGTAAGTGCCGGAAATGGTGTTGGGAGGACGGATGCGGAACTTAAAACAGCATCGGTCCGGACAACGCCCCAGAGAATTTACGGACGCCTCAGCGGCCGGAAATTGCTCTGCCGGACATGGTGTTGGGAGGACGGATGCGGAACTTAAATGGGAGGGTAAGTGTGATGGACAGACTGGCAATCGTAGTCCCCTGCTATAACGAGGAGGAGGTGCTGAAGATCGCTTCCAAGGCCCTGCGGGAGGTGCTTTGCGATCTTGTGTCCAAGCACAAGATCGCCCCGGACAGCTTTATTCTGTTTGTCAACGATGGCAGCAGGGACAGGACCTGGGAACTGATCGAGGAGGAGCACAGACTGAACCCCGGCCAGGTTTGCGGCGTGAAGCTGGCGGGCAATGTAGGGCATCAGTTTGCATTGACGGCGGGCCTTTTGACAGCCATGGAACGCAGTGACGTGACGGTTTCCATAGATGCGGACCTGCAGGATGATGTGGCTGTGATCGAGGAGATGATCGACAAGTTCCATGGGGGGAATGACATCGTTTATGGTGTCCGCAAAGAGCGCAAGAGCGACACCTTTTTCAAGCGGACCACGGCCCAGGCATTCTATAAGCTGATGGCGCTGATGGGGGTGAAAACAGTCTATAACCATGCGGATTTCAGGCTGATGTCCAAGCGGGCGGTGGAACATTTCTCCCAGTATAAGGAGACCAATCTTTTCCTGCGCGGTATGATGCCGCTGATTGGCTATCAGACCGACAGCGTCTATTACGACCGGAAAGAGCGGGTGGCGGGAGAGTCCAAGTATCCGCTGAAAAAGATGTTGGCGTTGGCATTTAACGGCATTTCTTCCTTCAGCGTGAAGCCCATCAGTATGATCCTGGGATTGGGATTATTTATAATCGTCTGTTCCATACTGGCAGCGGTGTATGCGCTGATTTCCTACTTTACCGGCAGTGTGGTGCCGGGATGGACCTCGCTGATACTGTCCATCTGGTTTTTGGGCGGGCTGCAGCTAATGGCCATAGGCATGGTGGGGCAGTATATCGGTAAGATCTACATGGAGGTAAAGCAGCGCCCCAGATACAATATTGAGAAAATATTGGAGGGAGAGAGCCTGGTGAAGGAGCAGGAAGCATAGGATGAGTTATAAGAAGAATGCGGTAAGCTATGGAATATGGGCGTTGTATCTGATGGGCATCGGCATAGTGCTATCCTTTATGGGCATGGTGGCCGGGGGCCAGAATACAGGCGTCCCCTATATGGCATTTGCCCTTCTGGCGCTGGCCTTCGGGGCGCTTTATCTGGTGTATTTTTTTGCTAAAAAGCTGGTGGACAATGTGCAGGTCAGGAAGATGACCACAGGCAGAACTGCCCTGCTCGAGGGGATTGCGGTGGCCGTGTTTCTGGTGACGGGGATCGCTCTGCGTCTGGCGCTGCTTGGAAGCGCCGGGGAGGAGGCCGCCTATTACGAGGTTGCCAAGGTGACGGAGGATGGGATGCGGGTTCAGCTGGTGCAGGGCAGCGTCTACTACTACCTCTGTATGCTGAATCTGCTCTTCCGGCTGGTGGGCAACAAGTGGATGGCGGGCATTATACTGCAGATCGCGCTGCAGATGCTGGGAATCGTGATCGCCTATTTTGCTGTGAAGCGCCTGTCCGGCAGAGGGCCCGCCCTGGTGTCGCTGCCCTTTCTGGCTGTAGCTCCCGGAGCTGTCAAGGAGGGGATAACTTACTCTCCCAAGATGCTGTATTTCTGCATATATGCGCTAGTCCTGCTGATCATCGCACAGTATCTGTGGAGGAGCACCCGCCCCGGGGGAAAAGCTCTCACCTGGATACTGGCGCTGGTGTGCGGAGCACTGGTGGCTTTTGCCGGGTACACGGATATTGTGGGCTTTACCCTGGCGATTCCGTTGTGCGGACTGCTGGTGTTAAAGCGAAAGCAGCGGGGAATGCTGCAGTGGGTGGCCCAGTTCATGCTCTCCATGCTGGTTATGGCGGGGGTGTTCTGTCTGCTGGTGCAGCTGGACAGTGTCATG
>CAMWTF010000265.1 GCA_947177105.1 uncultured Lachnospiraceae bacterium
GTAGATGTCCTCAGGGGTGATGGGGCAGTCCGGGGGGAAGCCGCTGTCTATCAGGTACAGGGCCTTTTCGTTCAGGTCTTTCCGTTGGTCCTGGGGGATTCTCTCCCCGTGGTGGGAATATTTCAATCGGCATCCACTTCCTTTCTATACGATTTCCAATCTCCCTTTCCGGCGGCGGAAACGGTAGATGCTGTCGGTAAGGGGCTTTTGGGGGCCAGGGCTGCAGGCAGAATTTATCCTGTCTGCCATGTCCCGGAGGCTCTGGAGGTCTGTGCCTTTTTCAGCAGGGGCGGCGATGACCCGGTCCCTGCTGGAGGCGATGAGGTAGAGGTCTTTTTTCAGCCTTCCGGATAGCTTTCTTAAATAATAAGGGTAGAGCAGCACTGTGGCTCCATTGGTGCCGTTTTTGGACGTCAGTACCCACAGGCCGTTGCAGCCGGTCCCTGTGTCCGGTCCTGCAGGCGGGCCGGGAGTGTACGGCGTCATACGGAATCCTTTGAATTCCGTATGCAGCTCAGCGGATTCCTGCAGCTCTTCAGCGCTGATGGAAAGCTTCTCGCAGAGGGCGTTGTCCACAATGATGTACTCGTCCCTGGACCTGCTGATGTCAACCGGGACAGTATAGACTGCAGAAAGGTCGAGCAGCTTTCTGTGGGGGAGATGGGAGAGATGTGGGGATCCCTTCTGCGTATTGACAAGCCGGTATGTCACTGTGTCCAGGACATAACTGCAGTCAATATGTGGGATGCACCGGGTGTACTGGCTGATATCGTTAATTCTGTTGTACAGGTCCATGAATTCAGCGGCCGCATCCTCCGGTTCCGACAGCCCGCATTCCATGGGGCTCAGCAGGTGGTCGATTCGGATTGCCGGGCATATGCTTTCTGAAGGCGTGCGGATGGCGACACTTGGGATGGGGCAGCCGCCGGGGGCGATGATTTCGTAGGGCTGGACTTCATAGTCGGCCCCGTACTGTTCGGAGACAGCTTTTTTGATTTCTCCTATTAATTTTTCACGCATATTTTTTCATTCTCCAATCTTGTATCAAAACGCAGTTTTTCTGGACAGGCATGCCATACATGACCCGGAAACGTGTCTGGAAGGTGGACAGTTCTCAGCTGTCCGGTCAGCAGGGCGGCACGGTGCCCAGGTATTCCTCCGCAAATTTTCTGGCATGCTCCTCCGTGTGGAACCTGATGTCTGCCCGGTGGTTCTTGTACAGTTTCATGGACTGGACTTTCACGCAGCCGGCAAATTCGATGGGGCTGTCATCCGGGGCGCCTTTCCGGATGGCCTGCTCCAGGCTGCCGGGGATGTTGGAGAAGCCTCCCGCCTCGAAATGGGCGATTCCCTTTAAGATGTCTATGGCCTGCTGGTGGATCTCCCAGGAGCCATAGTTTCGGTAGTGGCTCCGGTAGCTGCAGGCGTAGTCAAGCTGCAGGACGGCTTTTTTCAGGGTGTATCTTGCCCTGTCGCCGGTGCTGTCCCAGGCTGCCCGGCGGCACTTTCCTTTCAGGTCAGAGACGGCTGCCTCCGCCAGTTCCCGGCCGCTGGTCTGTAGGAAAAGCTGCTCCAGGACTTCTGTGTAATGGAGCGCCAGGCTGTCCAGGGCTGCGGCGTATTCTTCTGCCTGCTGTCTGTAGTCCTGCGCAAAGCGGCAGGAGGGCTCATGCGGGAGGAGGTTCTCCTTTATGGCCTCGGCATGGATGGCGAGGTGGTAGGCGCTGTTGAAATAGGCGACGAGCTTATTGATGAAGATGGGATGGAGGGAGCGGCGCTGCTCCCTGATGTTGTCTTCGGAGAGGTACAGCTTACTGTGTGCGGTGAGATAGGACTCGGATGAAGCGTCAGCGGGAGCCAGCGCTTCCTGCTGCTGGCGCTGCATGTCCTCCCAGAGGAATTCCAGCTCCTGTAGGGACTCCCTGGCGGCGTCATAGGCGGCCTGGTGTGCCTGGCAGAAGGTGCGGTCGGCTTCCGAGATGCGGGCATCCGGCCTGATCTCTATGGATGCGAATTTTGTCAGTAGATTCATGTGTCCTCCTTTCTGTGGTTTTTGCTGTGATTAAGGTTTTTTCATTATGATAGATTGGACAGGGCCTGTAACCTGCGGATGGGCAGGCATGAGAGATGCGGTTCTTTACGAGCAGTGGAGGGCGTATCAGGTATGGGCTGCCTGGGGCAGGGCATGCCGCCTGGAAGAGGCGGCGCCCTGTATCTGCCCGGAATGGCGGGGACTCATGCAACCATGATCTCCCCGGTATCCCTTTTGTAGAGATAGATGCTGTTGGAGAGGAATTCGGAGATGCCGGTGAAATGCTCGTTTGTGGAGCGGACCGTGTCCCGGTAGGATTCCGGATTTTCTCCCTCTTTCAGCGGGACCAGCACCATCTGGTGGATGGAGTCGGGGAGGAGCAGGATGTCGCTCCCCATGAGCAGGGAGAAGCCTTTCAGCACATCCTTGTAGCGGATGGCAGCAGCCCCGTATACATGGTGCGAATTGGTCAGCACGTACATCTGGGAGGGATGCCCGGGGAAAGGATTTCCCGGGACAAGGTCCGGCATGTAGGAGACCTGCAGGGGGTAGAGCAGCGGGGTGTTCGCTTCCGCGATGGGGAACAGCTCCTCTGCCGTAATGCCCCACATGTCAAGGTGGCTGTTGAAGACGGTGATGGTTCCCGGGGCGTTCTCAAGGCCGGATTTCATGCCGAACACGACTGCAAGGTCCAGGTACCTGAAATGGGGTATCTGGGACAGGAGCTCCTGGTTGGCATCATAATTGATGAGGAAATAGAATACCGTCTCCCTGGCCTGGTCGAAATGTCTGACCCATTCCATGTCCACAGGCTTCTTCGGCCTGTCCCGCCGGTATATGCTGATGACGGTGTTCAGTACGGCATCCATGCTGCCGTTTTTCTGGAAATCCTTGAACAGCTCCTCCAGATGGATGACAGGGCTGAGGCTGTTTTCGGATTCCACGATTACGATTCCGTAACGGCGGATGTTGTTGAGCTTCAGTGATTCTTTGAGCTGGACTTCCCTGTCCAAGGAAACGGCCAGGGCGGCCTGGATTTTTTCTGCGAATTCCCGGATGTTCATATGTCCCTCCTGAAAAAGGCAGGACGGGCTGTCTGCCTGTCCTGCCGGAAACAAGTGCGGCTTTGCCGCTGTCGGTTGTTACATGGTAAGGCTGTTGTGGAAGCCTTGATGAAAAACTGTGGTATGCCATTAAGTGCTGTCATAAGCTGCCGCAGGAAGATTGAATAAGCTACTGTGGGCGCACAGCACTACCATGGGATGTTGCTGTCAGGCGCATGCCGCCGGTTCCAGAGGGAACTGGCAGATGACGGCCGCCGGGTAGGGGGAGAGAAAAAGGTGATAATGGGTATTCTCTGTCTCGAAGCGGATGCTGTCAACTGACACTTCATGGATTGCCTTTACCGTTGAGGTACGGTAGATGTCGCCATTGGCCTTGAACACGGCGCACTGTCCGGTGACAAGGGGGCAGAGGAGATTGCCGTAGAGTTCGAGTGACTTTTTGTTTTCTTTCTGTGATTTCATTCTGTTGATGCTCCTTTCTTTGGATAAATTGGTTTCGTTGTTGGGAAAAACGCCTAAGATAATCCATAAGATGCTATTCACGGCAAAGTTCTGTAAGGACACAGCGAACTTCTTCCAACAGCATTCTGATACGCTTTGTGGAAGTGTTCTGGTGTGTGGCTATATCCTGGAGATTGTAGCCATGGGATTTCATCCGCACGATTTCCATCTGCTGTTGGGAGACGCGCTTTGCGAGGTCGTGCAGGAGAAGTTCAGCTTCTAACTGTGTCATTAAATCTTTATATCTGGCAGAATTTTCTCTTAGAGTCAAATTGTCTTCTCCCGATTCAGTATAGAGGCTAAGAATTTTGGCTGTATGCTTTTGGCCACATCTCACTCTGTTATAGTTACGCAATGCACCCAACATTCCTTTCCAGGCAACAGTGCCAAAAGAATATTCTTGTAATTGTGAATCAGAAAAGTAGCGGCGAATAGCCCGAAGGTATCCGATTGCAACAACATCATAATATTCATCTTCCACTAAATGGTTTTCATTAAGAAACTTATAAATCAAGTCATGGTTCTCGGCTGCAAAAATCTTTTGTTCGGGTGTCAACGGTATTTCGCATTTCATAACATTTCCCTCCTAAAATAAAGCAAAGGACCTCCCGGTAAAAATCAGGAAGTCCCTTGCAGGTTTCATATACGGCATTATGCCGTAAAATAGTTACTCATACTTCGCATACTAAAAATAGTCATATCACTGGAAATTATGCCACTTCGGG
>CAMWTF010000266.1 GCA_947177105.1 uncultured Lachnospiraceae bacterium
GAGAAATATCACAGACAGAGGCAGGGGTTCAGGCGCAGGAGCGAGGAAAAATACCGCAGACAGAGGCGGGGGGTCAGGCGCAGGCAGTAGAGAAACGGGTACAGAAAGAGGAAGAGCTTGCGCAGCCGGGAATAACCAGCGAGAATGAAGTAGATCCCGTATCAGGTTTATCGAAAGAAGAGGCATCAGATTTTTTGGACAGGGCTCTGTGTGCGGATGACCTTATTCCTGACGCAAGGATATGGCATTCCGAGATATGCGGCTATTTCCAAAGGAGCAGCAGCCGGGAGAAAAAGGCGAATGCGCTGAAACTGATCTATGAAAGTCTGGATGAGGATTATATAATCCGTGACGGGGATTTCCAGGTACATCTTCTGGGGCAAAATGAGGGGATCGTGTTACGGGTAGGGGAAAAAGAGTATCTGTATTCCTATCCAGAGTTGGTTAAGAGAATAGATGCCTTGATTTTGAATGGCGTATATCCATTTAGCATAGAGGAAGAAAAGCTGGACGATTTTGCCATTCCTGATGAAGAAGTGGAACCAGAAGAGGGCCGGAGTGACGGACAAACCGTACTTGTCATGGATGGCAATGTGGAGAGCCAGGAAAATGTTTTGTCTGAAAAAGAGTTGGCAGAGGCAGACGGGTATGGCCCCTCAGAGACGGAGGAGAAATCTAACAAGAAGTTTTATTTCGAAAGGGAGGCCGAAAACCGGGAGGATGTGTCTGAGTTACAGCTTTCTCTATTTGACATGGGACTGGATGCCGACAATGAGGATTATGCAAGTTTGGGCAATGACAGTACGTCAAATGTTGTTTTGGATAAAGGAATCGTGCTAAATGCAGGTTTGGGCAGAGACGATGGTGTGAATGTCGTTCCAGACAAAGGAACTGTGCCGGATGCTGGCCCGGACACAGACGCTATTCTGGACGTGGAGGAAGTACAGGAACAATCTCATCTATTCCAAGAGGGAGAGCGGATTGTCTATAAGGGCAGGGTGTATGAGATTTTGCAGTATCTTTATGACGGAAGAACAGTGGAGATCGGAGACATTGGCCAGTTAAAGAACCTGGCCGGTTTTAAAGTCAGGGAGCGGGTATCGGTAGCAGAGCTCCAGGGTTGTCAGGCGGTTAAGGGCGATTACAGCGATGGAGAGATAGCGTCCATGGCTGTGGAGGCGGCTGAGGCCGAGGAGATCACGGCGGAAAGCAGGGAGGCTTTGCAGGCGGCGAGCCAGACGGTACAGGTAAACCGGGCCCATGACAGGGCTATTTTGGAGGATTTTGACCGGCGTGTGGTCCGGGGCTTTCATTACCGCTTTTCTGAGGAACATCATCTGTATGACGGCGGCTCCAAGACAAAGTTTAAAAACAATGTGGCGGCTGTTCGTCTTTTGAAAGAATTGCAGGCCCAGGGCCGCATGGCAACAGCGGAGGAGCAGATTATCCTTGCCAGGTTTGTGGGTTGGGGAGGGCTGGCAAATGCCCTGACAGCGGGAAAAAGCGGCTGGGAGACAGAGTATGGGGAGATCAGGAGTCTGCTTACGGAGGAGGAATTTCAGGCGGCACAGGAAAGCACTCTGACGGCTTATTACACGGAACAGAACGTTATACGGCATATCTATGACGCACTGGAGCGGTTCGGGTTTCGTGGGGGAAATATCTTAGACCCGGCCATGGCCACGGGGAATTTTTTTTCCGTCCTGCCGGAGAGCATGGCGGATTCCAGGCTGTACGGGGTGGAGATCGAGCCGGTCTCCGGGCATATTGCCAGGCATCTCTATCCAAATGCGGATATCCAGGTGACGGGCTTTGAGCATACCGACTTTCCAGATCAGTTTTTTGACGTGGTGATCGGCAATATTCCCTTTAATTCCATCAAGGTGGACGATCCCAGATATAATCGGTATAACTTCCGCATTCACGACTATTTTCTGGCAAAATCTCTGGATAAGACACGTCCGGGAGGCATTGTGGCGGTCATCACTTCCAAGTACACCATGGATAAGTCAAGTTCTGCTGGCCGCAGGTATCTGGCGCAGAGGGCGGAACTTATGGGCGCTGTCCGTCTGCCCAACAACGCATTTAAGCAGGTGGCGGGGACGGAGGCCACCACGGATATCCTGTTTTTGAAAAAGCGGGAGAGGGAGATCGTGCCGGATGAAAAGAACAGCCCCTGGCTTTCTGTGGAGGAAAATGCGGAAGGCATTCCGATGAATACATGGTTTATCGACCATCCGGAGATGGTGTTGGGCAAAATGGTGTTTGACGGGGGCATGTACGGTAATGAGAAGAGCACGGCCTGTCACCCGATACCGGGGGATGACTTAAACGAGCGGCTTGCGCATGCTGTCGGTTGTCTGGAAGGAAAGTACGAGGAGCCGGAGCAGCAGGAGCCTGTGCCGGAAAAGGACGTCATGGCTGAAAGAAAATTCATTCCCGCAGATCCGGCAGTGCGCAATTTCTCCTATACGGAAGTGGACGGAAAGCTGTATTATCGGGAGCATTCCAGGATGTATGAGCAGGATATCACGGGGAAGAAGGCGGAGCGCATCAAGGGGCTTTTGGAGATTGCGGGGGCAGTACGCAGGCTGATTGATTTTCAGAACCGGGAGCAGGGAATCTTGCCCGTTCCAGAGTATGAAACGGCCTTGCGGGAGCATATGGGCAGGCTGAATGAGGGCTATGACCGGTTTGTAAAAGCGTTCGGTTATATCAATGCCAATGTCAATGTGGCGGCGTTTTCACGGGATGCCAATGCACCGCTCCTGCGCTCTATTGAGAAGGAGAGGAAAGAGGAAAAGGGGGTATTTGACAAGACCGCCATATTTTTTAAGGCGACCATACGGCCCAAAGTCATCCCGTCTGTGGTGAATTCGGCAGAGGAGGCATTGAAAGTATCCCTGAATGTAAAGGGCAGGCTTGACCTGGATTACATGGCGCAGATTTATCGAAAGCCGGATCACGGCAGGGCTATCAGGGATGAAATAATAGAGGAACTGGGAAATCAGATTTATCAGGACCCGGTTCTGTATGGGGGAGATCCCTATGCTGGATGGCAGACCGCAGGGGAGTATCTGAGCGGTTATGTAAAAGACAAACTTGCGGAGGCGGTCATAAAAGCGGAGGAGGAGCCGGAGCGGTTCGCCCGGAATGTGGAGGCGCTGCGGGCGGTGCAGCCCACGCCGCTGACCCCGCAGGAGATCAGTTTTTCCCTTGGAACGCCATGGATACCTGTGGAGGTCTATCAGGAGTTTATGTATGAGGTATTTAAGACCCAACAGTGGAATAGAACTGGACTGTATGCTACAGCGCTGGAATTTTCAAAGTACAGCGGCGCCTATTTCATTGCCAACAAGGGAAATGAGAAAAGCTCTATCACTGCCACCCGGATTTACGGCACGGAGCGGATGAACGCTTATGAGATATTGGAGGCGTCGCTGAATCTGCGGTTTGTGGAGGTCAGGGACAGGGTGGAGTATATTGATCCCCAGACAGGCGAGGACAAAGTAAAGTATGTCCTGAACAAAAAGGAAACCATTCTGGCCAGGGAGAAACAGGCTCAGATTAAGGCGGAGTTTGAACGGTGGCTGTTTGCCCAGCCGGAGCGAGGGGCAAGGCTTACAAAACTGTACAATGACCGCTTTAACAATATCCGTCCCCGTGTATATGACGGCTCCGGCCTGGTACTGCCGGATTTATCTCAGGATATCCGGCTGCGGCCCCATCAGCTTGACGTGGTGGCTCATGGCCTGTATGGGGAGGGGAATCTGCTTATGGCCCACGAGGTGGGGGCGGGAAAGACCTATGCCGCCATTGTGCTGGCCCATGAACTGAAAAGGCTGGGGAAAGTGGCAAAGCCGCTGATCACTGTGCTCAATCATCTGGTGGGCCAATGGTCTGACGCCTATATGGAGTTGTATCCCAACGCCAATATCCTGGTGGCGGAAAAGAGGGATTTTCAGAAACAGAATCGCCGCCGTTTTGTCAGCCGGATCGCCACCGGGGATTATGACTGTATCATCATGGCCCACTCCAGCTTTGAGCTGATCGGGCTTTCCAGAGAACGGCAGCTTGCGGCCATGCAGACGGAGCTAGACGCAGTGACGGAGGCCATTGAAGAACAGAAATTCCGGGACGGAAAGGGGTGGTCTCTGAAACAGATGCAGATTTTCCGAAAGAGTTTGCAGTTTCGGTATGACCAGCTTTTCATGGCGGAAAAGAAGGATGATGTGATCAACTTTGAGGAGCTGGGTGTGGATGCCCTGATCGTGGACGAGGCCCATGCATATA
>CAMWTF010000267.1 GCA_947177105.1 uncultured Lachnospiraceae bacterium
TGGTAAAGGATGGCCTGACTTTGTCCAGCCCGGATCCGGAGGTACGAAAATTCTGGATAGAGCACGGAAAGGCATGTATCCGTATATCCCAGTATTTCGCGGAGGAGACAGGCATTCCCTGTGTCATGAACATCTGGACCGGCGACGGCTTCAAGGATGTGCCTGCGGATCGCATGGGCCCCAGGATGCGCTACAAGGAATCCATAGAAGCCATCCTGGCAGAGCCCTTTGACAAGACGAAGGTGAAGCCCTGCGTGGAGTCTAAGGTGTTTGGCATCGGCGTGGAGTCTTACACCGCAGGTTCCGCAGAGTTTACCCTGTCTTTTGCGGCCACTCATGAGGGCTGTCTGCCTTTGATGGACAACGGGCACTATCATCCCACGGAGGTGGTTTCGGACAAGATTCCGGCCATGCTCTGCTTTTACCCTGAGATTGCGCTTCATGTGACCAGAGGGGTGAGATGGGATTCCGATCATGTGCTGATTTTGGATGATGAGACCAGGGAGATCGCCAAGGAGATCGTGCGCTGTGACGCCCTGGAGCGGGTGTACATTGCGCTGGATTATTTTGATGCCAGCATCAACCGCGTCTCCGCATGGGCAGTGGGCATGAGGAGTTTCCAGAAATCCCTGATGATGGCTCTCTGCACTCCCAATGCCGCGCTCAAGAAATTGCAGGACGAGAGCCGGTTCACGGAGCTGATGGCTACACAGGAGGCCATTAAGATGCTGCCTTTCGGGGATGTGTGGAACTACTATTGTGAGCAGTGCAATGTGGCGGGAGATTTTGAACTCTTTGGAGAGGTGCAAAAGTACGAGGAAGAGGTATTGCTGAAGAGATAATTGCATATGCGGAAAGGGATAATACAGAAATGAAAGTTTTAGACGCAAAGTTTGTGCAGGGTTTTATCAGAATGTGTAATGACGGCTGGGAACAGGGATGGCATGAGAGAAATGGCGGAAACCTGACCTACCGCATGAAAGAGGAAGAGGCGGAGTCGGTAAAAGAGGAGCTTAGGACGGACGGGGAGTGGAAGGAGATCGGAACAAGCGTACCGAAGCTGGCAGGCCAATATTTTCTGGTCACTGGCAGCGGAAAATATTTCCGCAATGTGATCCTGGATCCGGAGGATTCCATCGCCATAGTAGAACTGGACCACAAGGGGGAAAACTACAGGATTTGCTGGGGGCTGGCAAACGGCGGGCGGCCCACCAGCGAACTGCCCAGCCACCTGATGAATCATGAGGTAAAGATGCTGGCCACGAAAGGGAAGCACCGGGTGATCTATCACGCTCATACCACCAATGTGATCGCGCTGACCTTTGTACTGCCATTGAAGGATGAGGTATTCACCAGGGAATTGTGGGAGATGGCCACGGAGTGTCCGGTGGTATTTCCGGACGGTGTGGGTGTCGTGGGCTGGATGGTTCCCGGAGGAAGGGAGATTGCGGTGGCTACCAGCGAATTGATGAAGCAGTACGATGTGGCGATATGGGCCCATCACGGCATGTTCGCCTCCGGCGAGGATTTTGACCTGACCTTTGGCCTGATGCACACGGTGGAGAAAGCGGCTGAGATCCTGGTAAAGCAGCTGTCTATGTGTCCTCAGAAGCTCCAGACTATCACGGCTCAGAATTTCCGTGATCTGGCAGTGGACTTCAAGGTGGCGCTGCCGGAGAAATTCCTGTATGAGAAAGAATAACGTGTTGGGGATAGCCCGGCCGTAGAGAGCGGGCCCCCCTGGGAGGCGGCAGCGCAAAAGTCAATGCGCCGTCGCCTTTAATGATTCCAGCTCCTTTAAATTGCGATAGTAAGCCTCCGCTATGATGCTCTGGACATAGCCGCTTAAATTCTTGCGGGTGTCCTTGTCCAGCGCCTGGATATCAATGGGCTTGCCATACTCAATAATAACGGTCTGCTTTTGGATCCGGGGCAGATGATCCTCAAAGATAGTGTTGGTGCCTGCCATAGTGATGGGGACGATGGGGGCTTTAGCCTTTTCGGCAATCTTAAAGCTTCCCTCATGGAAGGGCAGAAAATCCTGGTCTGTACCGTTGCGGGTCCCCTCCGGGAAAATACAGATGGAGATGCCGGATTTCACCTTTTCCACGCCCTCCAATATGGTCTTTAAGCCTTTCTTTAAGTCGCTGCGGTCCAGAAACAGGCAATGGAGAAAATACATCCACACATTGAGCAGGGGATACCGCAGCATCTCCCTTTTGGCCACATAGCCGGTGGGCCGGGGCACTCTGACGTAGGTCAGGATAATGTCATAATAGCTGCGGTGATTGCCCACATACAATACGGCGGTGTCAAGGGGGACATTTTCTTCCCCCTTGACAATGACTTTGGTGCCGGATAAGCGGATCACCCAGCGAAAGGCCCAGTTGACGATGGCCAGGGAGCTTCTGTCTTTTAACGGCTGATTAAATTTGCCGATAATCCACTCGATGAGCATCAGGGGGGTGGACAGTACCAGAAATAAGAAAACAAACAGTAATACGAGTATCAGTCTAATCATAGGTCCTCCTGGTAATCTAAAACGTAAAATGCCATGTATTTCATCCCAGTATAGCATAATTTAGCATATGTGTACATAAGCTAAATTAAAACAACCGGGACGAAAAAACATGGGAAAAAGAATATTGGCGTGGCTGTTATGTCTGGGGGCGCTGATGGGCCTGTGCGGCTGCAGCCTGATGAGCACGGAGGAGGTAAAGCTCCGGGATCTGGATTTTACCATACTGGGGGAGGAACTGGTGCCTGCGGAACTATCTGCCATGATCGAGGATCGCAAGACAGAGGCGTTCAAGATGACTTATTCCGACAACGAGAATCTGTACATATGCGTGGGTTATGGCCAGCAGGAAACCGGAGGGTACAGCATCACAGTGGATGAACTCTATCTCACCGAGGAGGCAGTCTATGTCCAGACCACCCTGTTGGGGCCGGACGTGTCCGAGAAGGGGAGCAATACGCCCTCCTATCCCTATATCGTGATCAAGACGGAGTATCTGGACCAGCCGGTGATCTGTAAATAAAAATCTATTCCGCAAAATGGCATACTGTCAAAAGCATCCACCCTGGTGGGTGCTTTTGCGTTATAACAGGGATTGAAAAGGGGATAAATACGTTCAACCACTATGCGGGATGAATATACTAACTGGTTAATTATATTGAAAATGTCCCGGCTTTGGAATATAATCAAGAATACAAAGACTACTTAGGAAAAAGTACAAAGCAAAGGAATACGGATCATGGAATACAGAGTTGGCATAAGCATACTGATAGTCGTCTGCACCATAGCGGCAATGGCCATAATGCTGATAAAGAGTAAGCGATGGGCGGCGAAACAGACGATAAATGAGGAAACCTATGTAGTTTGTTACCGGCCGGTCTATAGGGTTATAATAGCAGTGGGTGTATTGTTTTTTCTGCTTTTGACAGTGGCAATGCTGCTGCTGGCGGATATGCTTATCTTTCTGCCTTTTATCATCTTTTTTCTGACAGGAGGTTTTTGCGTTTCATTTTGGGGAATTGTAGTATACGAGGATAAGGGGATCCTGATATATTATCACCCTCCCTTTCGGCCTGTACAGATTAAGATTTCAGAGATAGAAAAGGTCCAGTTTCTGGAGAACCGTTTAAACAGTTTTGAGCGCTACAGAATCAGAATATGTCACCATGCCCGCAGGCATCTTGATATATCTGATATGATGCAGGAATTTTACCGGCTGGCGGTATACCTCTCCCAAAATGAGGCCGGTATGGGGGCAGAAGAGGATATATATAGGCAATACAGCTGCGGGAGTTATAGGATAGAACGGGGATGCTTTCAGCAGGGCGGTGTTGTTATTGAAACGTCGGAGCTGTCGGATAACTTTTCCGTAGCAGAAAAAACTTCAGGGAAAGTGGCAACAGCAGCCTTTGCCCTTTTTTGGCTGACAGCTTCTGTCCTTTTTGTGTTCAATTGGAAAGAGTGGAGCAGAGGTGACCCCTCTTATCCTTTGCTTTTTGCTGCGGTAACGCTGGTTGCTCTGGCAGGAGTGATACGTTTTGTCTCAAAGATGCTTCGCAAGGTTTCTGTCTGCAACCATAGGATCCGTGTGAGAAATGGAATAGGCAGAGTGAGCACCTATCATATACGGGAAATATCCGCTGTGGAGGAAAAAGGCTCTTTTATCATATTGTATGCAGGGGGGAGAAGGATAGTAAAGATGCCCCAGGATGACTCGTTTATGGCGTGGCTGGAAATGGAGTTAAGTAATGTGGAATAATG
>CAMWTF010000268.1 GCA_947177105.1 uncultured Lachnospiraceae bacterium
CTATAACACAGGCTGTTGCATTTGTGTGACAGCCTTTTGTAATCTGCGCTCTGCCTGTTGAAGCCAGCAACTGCATTCTTCAACCAGGTGTTCGGCAAATTTGGCTGCAGCGTCAAAAGAGTCTTTCCCTCCGCCATGGACTGTTCTTCCGTTACTACAGGCAACCCCAGGGCGAACAGCTTCTCATCATATTGGAATCGATCCGGCGTTTCCTCTGCCGTGTCTGTCGTTTCTGGCTCTTCGATGTTCACAGATACTGTCTGCTCCATGGATGGCCCTGTATACTCGGCCGATGGTTTTTCAGCCACTGCGGCCTCCTTGCCGCACCCCGTCAGAAGCAGCGCCAATACGAGTATTGCCATTGCGGCAATCCGCCCCCTCAAATTCTTTTGCCCTATCCCTTCCATGACCATTCCCTCCATTCTGCCCATGCCAAGGGGCGGAAGGGTACTCCCCTCCAGCCTTTGGTGTTGTGTAAGTAGCACATATAATACAGTATACCCTCTTTTTGCCTGATTGGCAAGCGTGTAAGTGATACGGTAAGAATTGGATTAAAAAAGAGCGCAAACAACGGAATGGATCGATAAAATTCTGTACAAGCAACATAATAAACGAATTGACCATAAGCGTGTTCTTTGTTATAATAATGCATATAAAATTCGCTGGGGGATATACACATGAAAAACAGACATTTAGGTACAAGGCTGAAAAGAGCGATGGTAACGTTGCTTACAGTGGCGCTGTTGGTATCAGATAACGCTATTTTGTATGCCGCTGAAACAGGTACTGTGCAGACCGACGCCGTAGTGGTTTCGGAGCAGAGTATTTCACAGGAAAACACGGAAACTGTATCCGCCGGGAATGTGGAAGTGGAGGAAGACGGGGCAATCGGAAAAGGGGAAACGCCCGCAGATAGCGCAGGGAATAGTCCGGATGTGGGAGACTGTCCTGACACACAGGAAGGCTTCGGCGGAGCCGTATCTGGGGGAGATGCCGTTACTCCCGGCCGTCTGCCGGAACAGTTTTACGAGGAAGAAAAGCCGGAGAGTTATGGTACTCTGGTCTCTTATGATAAATACAGCCGCACCTACCATGTGGACGGGAACCAGTATGTGACCGTGGTGGGCAACGACGGAGCCACTTACATAGACGATGACGGCAGTCTGCGGCCTGTGGATAACACATTGGAAAAAGATACCACCGCAGTCTTTGGCTTGCTTGGTGGGGAAGAAACCAGCTACATAAACAGGGCAAATGATTACACGGTAGTCCTGCCGGAAAACCTTGACCGGGAGGAAGGAAAAGGTATCACCATCGCCAACGACGAGGCTGTGATCACTCTATACCCGGCGGAGGGAGATTTTACGGGCGGGCTGGCAAAAGACAACGCCGTCCGCTACAGCGAAGTGTTCCCCGGCGTGGACTATCAGTACACCGTGCTGGGAAACAGCGTAAAAGAAGATATCATCCTGCTGGAGAGGGGAGAAAGAAACAGCTTTTCCTACCTGATCGATCCCTGCGGCCTGGCGGGTGAAATCCGCAGCAACACCCTGTACCTGTATGAGCCGGGGACAGATCCGCAGGCGGAGGCCGTCTTTGTAGTGGAGGCTCCGGAGATGATGGACAGCGCCGAGGAGATCAGTTTCGGGGTCAGCATGTCCATGGAGGAGCAGGGAGATTTGCTGCGGGTGACGGTGACGGCGGATGAAGATTGGCTGTCTGCGCCGGAGAGAGTATATCCAGTGCGCATAGACCCCACGGCTGTCCAGGTGACCGGCAGCGCTATCCGCATGGCCTGTGCGGAGGAGGGCAGCCCCAATACGGTGATCGGTGACAACCAATACCCCTATGTGGGCTATGACGATGGAGTTACCTCCGGCAACTATGCCGGATTTGGCAGTCGCCACCTAAACTGCAGGACTTATTTTGCCATAGATTACGATTTCAACGCCCTGCTGTCCGAGGCGGAGATTGTGTCGGCCACGTTCCAGGCCACACAAAAGACCAGGTGGAGCAAGGGCAAGAGCGAATTCGGCCTCTACGGTGTGGAAGAGGCATGGGAGGTAAAAGGGCTTAACTGGAACAACCAGACAGGCTACAGCCACTACTTTCTGGATGCCCAGAATGCCAGCACCACAAGGGGAGAGGCGCTCTCCTTTGACGTGACGAAGGAAGTCAGCGCATGGATTAACGGTACAGCGGAAAACCATGGTTTTGTTATGAAAGCCCAGGTGGAGGCGCCCAATAAGGAGCAGGCTGCGGCGGGCGTCAAGATGCAGTGCGAGGTGTTTTATAATAATGCCTCCGCCAAGTATGCTCCCAAGTTGATCCTGTCCTGGACCGGGGAACTTTCAGATCTGGATTCTCTGAGCCTGGATGATACCACCATTGACATCTATCCCGTGGTGGAGAGAAAAGGGGATAAATCTACCAACACACTGGGCGTTGTGGCTCACGGCCAGGCCAAAGCCGGAAGTATCGTACACTATCAGCTTATCAACGGCAGTACCGGGGAAGTGGAGGCCCAGACCAGCCTGATCTATCCCGACTCCGAACTCTATGCAGGGGCTTTCCCCACGGCTGTTGCCTATAACAGACGCTTATCCAACTGGCAGAGCGAGGTATTCTCGAACCTGACGCCGGGCCAGATCTACTACATTACCGCCTATGCCGAGGGCTTGGTGACCGATCCGCTGCTCCCCGGCTCGGAGGGCGTGATGGGCGTGGGAGCCACGGTGACCAGCGATACTTTCCTGATTTATGAGGAGGGCGCATTTGATCTGATTCCCCGCATTGCCCTGCACTATGGGGTGGACGTGAATACCATCATGGCGGATATGCAGATGCAGGACGCCCTGACCGTGGAGGGGAGCCGGCTCTTTATCCGCAACCCTCAGAATACAACACCCTATGAGGCGGGAGAACTGTCCGACTACTGGAGAGCCGTGCTGGACGGGCTGCTCCTGGGCCGGGCGGAAAACTGTGTCTTTGGCTTTGAACCGGTGAACCTGAATACGGGTAACTTCTACATGGAGCAGACGGACGCGGAGATATCGGATATCGGGGGCAGTTTTGCCTTTACCAGACAGTACAATTCCAAGGGCGCCGGTTATGCGGGCAGTCTGGGCTATGGGTGGAGTACGCCCTTTGACGAGCGGCTGGGCGAGCTTTCTGACGGCACAGTTTTATGGCTTTCCGGCACTGGCAGTATTGTGGCATTTACTAAAACGGCGGGAGGTTATGCGGCTCCTGCAGGATATGATTATGTGCTGGAAGAGGAAGGTGACGGCTTTACCCTGACAGATTTGGGGAGCCTTCAAAAGCGCCTGTTCAATGCGTATGGTATGCTTACGGGGCTGGAAGATATTTATGGCAACAAGACAACTCTGTCCTATGACATGGATTACCGCCTGAGCGCTATTACGTCTCCATCAGGGAAGAATTATCTTGTTACACTGGATGAAAAGAATCGAATTGTGCAGATTGGCCTGCCGGACGGCAACCATATCGGTTATACCTATGACGGGGCGGGAAATCTGACCACCGTGACAGACGCAGCGGGAGACCGGCGCAGCTATACCTATGACGCAGAGCGCCGGATGACGGCGTGGCAGGACGAGAACGGCCACTGCGTGGTGACTAATGTCTATGACGCAGAAGGACGTGTCACAGAGCAGACCGACGCGGAGGGCGCAGTCATA
This sequence comes from uncultured Lachnospiraceae bacterium, assembly GCA_947177105.1. Taxonomy (GTDB): domain Bacteria; phylum Bacillota; class Clostridia; order Lachnospirales; family Lachnospiraceae; genus Acetatifactor. The sequence continues at coordinate 3,702 of CAMWTF010000268.1, forward strand.
ACCCTCTCCTACGGCGAGGGCAGCACCACCGCCGTGGACGCCAACGGAAATACCACCATCTATACCTACGACGATCAATTCCGTACCACTCAGATTGCTTATCCCGACGGCACAACGGAAAGCCGTGCTTATAATGGGGAGGGGTATCTGTCCTCCGTGACGGACAGACAGGGCGTAACCACTGCCTATACCTATGACGGAAACGGAAATCTGCTGTCCCAGACCAGACAGGACGGCGCCGTGAGACACTACGCCTACACGGGAGACGGACAGATCGCCTCTGTGACGGAGTACGACGGCGGCGTGACTACCTATGCATATGATGAAAACCACCGGCTGGTGTCCGTGACGGACGCGGAGGGCGGTGTAGTGCGCTATGGCTATGACGAACAGAACCGCCTTGTTTCCGAAACCGACGCCAGGGGCGCAGTGACCTCTTATGCTTATGAGGGAGCATGCATTGTTGGCATGACGGATGCGGAGGGCAGCGTATGGAGCTTTGGTTATGATGCCATGAACCGGCAGAAGAAAGTGACAGACCCGGAGGGCGGCGAGACT
>CAMWTF010000269.1 GCA_947177105.1 uncultured Lachnospiraceae bacterium
GGAGCAGACGATAGGATAAGGAAGGTAGTTAATTGTTCGGTTTTGAGGGTATGGAAAAATAATATTAGTATATAAATCTGAGTGAATGTTTAAGCTAAAGAGTAGGTTTCGACCTGCTTTTTTTGTTTGAAAAATTTTGATAGAGCTAATTTATTATTGACATATACCCTGTAGGGGTATATAATTAATATACCCTATAGGGGTATGTAACATAGGAGGTAAGGAGAATGTCTGACAAAGAGATATGCGAATGCTGCGGTAAGATGACGGACCGCTCTGAGGAGGAACGCAAAAAACTGATTCACCGCCTGAACCGGATTGAGGGACAGATTCGCGGGATTCGTGGGATGGTGGAGAAGGATGCCTACTGTACAGACATTTTAATACAATCTGCGGCGGTAAATGCAGCGGTGAACGCGTTTAATAAGGATTTGATCGCAAGTCACATCCGGGGCTGCGTCGCCAGGGACATACGGGACGGAAAGGATGAAGTCATTGACGAACTGGTGGCCACACTGCAGAAACTGATGAAATAAATGGAATGTATCTGGACGCCCCAAGCGGCCAGATATTCATCACGGCAATGTGTGCATGTAGGGAATATGCGGAACTCTATAGGCGATTGCGAAACCCTCTTTCAAGGCACAGGGAGTGGGCAATATATACAAAATAAGGGCGACTGGCCACTGCATCGGAGCCCGTTTTTGTATATATTGACCAGTCCCGTCACTTGTGGAGAACATTTCGCAATTGTCTAGGAACTCTAATAAGAAAGGAGTGCGAAAATTAATTATGAAGCAATATGCAGTAACCGGAATGAGTTGTGCGGCATGTTCGGCACGAATAGAAAAAGCGGTCTCCGGGGTGCAGGGTGTAACCTCCTGTTCCGTAAGCCTGCTGACAAATTCCATGGGAGTGGAGGGAAGCGCTCCCGCTGAAGCTGTTATAGCGGCAGTGCAAAATGCCGGATATGGTGCATCTGTAAAAGGTGAAAACAATAGTCAAGGTGCGGAAACTGCTGCGGCAGAGGACACATTGCAGGACAGGGAGACACCTGTGCTGAAAAAGAGGCTGATAGCATCTCTAGGCTTTTTGATTGTCCTCATGTATTTTTCCATGGGACATATGATGTGGGGCTGGCCCGCGCCGTCTTTTTTTGCGGATAATCACGTGGCTATGGGATTGCTGCAGCTGCTGCTCACCGTTGCCGTCATGGTGATCAACCAGAAGTTTTTTATCAGCGGCTTTAAGAGCCTGGTACACCGGGCCCCCAATATGGATGCGCTGGTTGCCCTGGGGGCCACGGCGGCATTCGGCTATAGCACATTTGCCCTGTTTGCCATGACCGACGCACAGGCCAGCGGCGACGCGGAGGCTGTCATGGCCTATATGCATGAGTTTTATTTTGAGTCTGCCGCCATGATTCTGGCACTGATCACGCTGGGAAAAATGCTGGAGGCCCGGTCAAAGGGAAAAACCACCGATGCTTTAAAGGGGCTGATGAAACTGGCCCCCAAGACGGCCACAGTCCTGCGGGACGGGGAAGAGGTCACAGTGCCTGTCACGCAGGTGGCAAAGGGGGATCTCTTTGTGGTCCGTCCCGGTGAAAATATCCCGGTGGACGGCATAGTTCTGGAGGGTAACAGCGCGGTGGATGAGGGAGCGCTGACAGGCGAGAGCATTCCCGTGGATAAGGCGGCGGGAGACAGAATTTCCGCAGGCACATTGAACCAGTCGGGCTTTATACGCTGTGAGGCGGTGAGGGTCGGGGAGGATACTACCCTCTCGCAGATCATTCAGATGGTCAGTGACGCGGCGGCGACCAAGGCCCCCATTGCCAAGGTTGCAGACAGGGTTTCAGGGGTCTTTGTTCCCACGGTCATCGCAATTGCAGTCATAACGGTTATTGTATGGCTTGCAGTGGGGCAGACGGCAGGGTTTGCCTTGGCAAGAGGGATATCGGTACTGGTGATCAGTTGTCCCTGTGCCCTGGGTCTTGCCACACCGGTGGCTATCATGGTAGGCAACGGCGTGGGTGCCAGGAACGGCATTCTGTTCAAGACCGCTGTATCCCTGGAGGAGACAGGAAAAACCCGGATTGTGGCTCTGGATAAGACGGGAACCATCACCCAGGGAGAGCCAAGAGTGACGGATATTGTACCGTTTGACGGCTTTGACGGGAAAAAGCTTTTAGAGCTTGCCTATTCCCTGGAGAAAAAAAGTGAACATCCTCTGGCAAAGGCCGTCTGCCAAAGGGCAGAGCGTGAGGGACTGGCGGCAAAGGAGGTTGTGGACTTTAAGGCACTGCCTGGAAATGGGTTGACGGCCTCCCTGCAAAATGCTGTCCTGTACGGCGGCAATTATAAGTTTATCAGTGAACAGGTAACTGTTTCGGAGGAGATGAAAACCCGATCCGAGCAGTTCTCGGAGGAGGGCAAGACACCGTTGTTTTTTGCTCGTGACGGAGCGCTCTGCGGCATTATAGCGGTGGCGGATGTGATCAAGGAGGACAGTCCCGCAGCCATCAGCGAAATGCGGAACATGGGCATCCATGTGGTCATGCTGACCGGGGACAATGAACGCACGGCAAAAGCCATCGGCGCCCAGGCCGGGGTGGACGAGGTGATTGCGGGAGTGCTGCCCGATGGAAAGGAGAGCGTGATCCGCAGGCTAAAAGAAAAAGGCAGGGTCATCATGGTGGGGGACGGCATCAACGATGCGCCTGCGCTGACCAGTGCGGATATCGGCATTGCTATCGGGGCGGGGACGGACGTGGCCATTGACGCGGCGGACGTGGTGCTGATGAAGAGCAGGCTGTCGGATGTCCCGGCTGCCATCCGGCTGAGCCGTGCCGCTTTGCGCAACATTCATGAAAATCTGTTCTGGGCTTTTTTCTATAACATTATCGGCATTCCCCTGGCGGCGGGAGTGTTTATAAAAGCGCTGAACCTGCAGCTGAATCCCATGTTTGGCGCCGCGGCCATGAGCCTGTCCAGCTTTTGCGTTGTAACTAACGCACTGCGCTTGAATTTTTTCAAGCTGCATGATTCGTCAAAGGATCACAGGAGCAAGTATGCTCCGAGCAAGTATGCTCCGAGCAGGTATGATCCGGGCAAGGTTGTTCCGGATAGAATTTCTTCGAGCAAAAACGCTCCGGGCAGCGTTGATTCGGGCAGAATTGATTCGGCTGAGAATGAGCCGGACAGATCTGCTGCGATTGGTTCCGAGCCCGATAGAAATATAGAAAACTTGGTCATAAACCCGGCCGAAAGCGGCCGGATGGCCAACCCTGCTGCGGAAACCAAGACTTTCGTAGCAAATCAAAGAGAAAAGGAGACAAAAACCATGGAAAAAACACTACAAATCGAAGGTATGATGTGCGGACACTGTGAGGCGCACGTGAAGAAAGCGCTGGAGGCGCTGGAGGCTGTGACCCAGGCCGAGGTGAGCCATGAGACAGGTACGGCGGTGGTTAAGCTGACAGCGGAGATTTCCGAGGATGTGCTGAAGCAGACGGTTGCGGACCAGGGATATAAGGTGACGGAGATCCGGTAAACGCTGAAACGGTGTATAAGCGGAAAAGAATGACATGTGGCAGTATTGCTTAAATCGAAATACGAGGATTGCCATATGGGGAGCAGAGAGACGAGTGAGAAGCGATGGCTTTTTGCCTGTCTCTCTATTTTATATTGCAATAAATGGCGGTTAAGCGTAAAATAGCAGATGAATATAGGAATTTGGGGGTAATTGAGGCAGGAATGAAAATACTTTTGGTGGAAGATAACGAAGCGATAATTATGGGTCTGCAGTATCTGCTGGAGCAGGAGGGCTATACATGCCTGACTGCCAGACGCAGGCGGGAGGCGGAGCGCATGGTGTCGGAGGAGCTGCCGGATCTGATGCTCCTGGATATCGGCCTGCCGGACGGGGACGGCTATCAGCTGTGCCAGACGCTCAGGCAGCAATACACTTTTCCTGTCATTTTTCTGACGGCCAGGGAAGAGGAGGAGGATGTGGTCAGAGCCTTTGATCTGGGGGCGGATGATTATATCATAAAGCCTTTCCGCAACCGGGAACTGATCTCCCGTATCAAAAATGTTCTACGTCGGGGCGGCAAAGAGCGGGAGGTGCTGCAGTGCGGCAATATCACGCTGGATGTGGAGAGCGGCAAGGTCAGGGTATCAGGGGAAGAGGTGACGCTGACCAAGCTGGAATATAAGATTCTCAGCAGTAT
>CAMWTF010000270.1 GCA_947177105.1 uncultured Lachnospiraceae bacterium
CCATCAGGACCCATATGGAGGGCAGCCCCACAGAATTTCCCACTACCCTTGGGTAAATCAGATTCCCCTCTATCTGCTGCAGCACCAAAAACAGCGCCACAAACCACAGCGCCTGCAGGGGATTATTGATCATAATCAGGAATGCCCCCACAGCACAGCCAATAAAAGCCCCCACAATGGGGATCAGGGCCATTACCGCAATCAACACTCCCACCATAAGCGCATAGGGCATACGGAAAATGCTCATGGACACCACAAACATAGCGCCCAGAATCACCGCCTCAAGGCATTGTCCCGTGATAAAGTTGCTGAAGTTCTTATATAGCAGGCTGCAAATCTCCAGCAGTCTGTCCCCGATCCGCGCCGGCAGATACGCGGAGATAAGCCTTTTTCCCTGACTTGCCAGGCGCTCCTTCTGGGCCAGAATATACAGGGCAAAAACAAGGGCAATGGCTCCGTTCACCACACCGGAAATAATGCTGCCCGCCACATTGAACGTGGAATTCAGCACATTTCCGGCTCCGTTTTTTAAGAAATGCACTATGTTTTCCTGTATGCTGTCCCAATTGATCTCCATGGATTCCAGCTTGCCAACCCAATCCGCCAGCGCTGGCTCGTCCTCAGCCAGTTGTTCAAACTCCTGTATCATCTGCTCCATAAAGGCGGGAATTTTCCTCCCGACTTCCGCCGCCGTCAGCGCTATCTGAGGCAGCACCATCCCAATGACCACGGCGAGAACCAGCACAATCAGCGCAATGGAAAGCACCATGCTCAGGGGCCTCTTCCATTTCTTTGCCGCCTTCTTTTTCCGGCGTCCCAGAAGCTTTTCCTCAATCAGCTTCATTGGAATATTCAGCACAAAAGCCACACCCCCGCCATAGATAAAGGGTCTAAAAATACCAATCAGGAAAGCCGCTCCCCACAGTACCTTTTCACTGTAGATAACCGCCAGGGCCAAAGCGGCGGCCAGCACCATCAAATTACGAATCTGCTTCATTTTCTCTCTGCTAAACTCCATATCCCATACTCCTGTATCAGTTATTGGCGGACAGAGTCCCTCCGCCTTTACCGGCGGCCCTTGGAGGCTGCGCATTTTTCTTATTTTACTATTTTATTATCTGTCTTTCAATACATTTTTGCGCAGTTCCCCTCATCCAGATAGAGCTGAACCCGACTGTCGATGATCTCCGCCGTAGTTTGGGGAGACCTGCCCTGCGCGTACATAGCATTCAGTTCCTCCAATACAATCCTGTTGATCTGATAATAACCGGGCGGAGGCGCTGCACAGTTCTCCAAAAAATCGCCGGCTCGGTGGAGAGCTGTGGCGCCGTCCTGAAATTCTGGCACCTCCGGCGCATACGTTCCCCCCATGAACACCAGTCTGCCGGACTCCTCCCTCACAATATAGTCCCCGGGATCCAGCTTGCGGACGCTCCTGCACCCAAAATGGCTTTTTGACTGCAGCTCCTTTCCAAGCATAGTCTCCAGAAAACAGACTGCCGCCTCCTTTTGCGCTATGTTGGCGTTTACCACCAGCACACCGCCGTCCGCAAGCAGATAGCTCCCGCATCCCCCATTTGTGGGATACCCTACGATCCGGCCGCCTTCCGCCTCCATGTGCGCAAAAAAATCAAGAAACTGGGCTTCACTCGTGAAATAGCCCAGGAAAATATTCTTCCCCCCGCCCAGCCAGTTCTCCGTCTCTGCCGGGACGCCGCTCATATCAGTATTCGTGAGTTCCAGCAGGCGGACAAACCTCTCGTCCTCGAAATGACACTCCCTGTTCTCCCAGTCGATCAAAAAGGAGTCTGCCAGACTGTAGTTTAAAAGTTCCATCACCGTAAAAGCCGGTGTCAGATACTTCCCCATCATATAGTGCGGAATAGGGCGTATGGCTCCCGTCAGCTTTCCCTCCTCCATAAGGCCGATCACATCCTCCAGCCGCCAGGTGTCCTCAGGCCAGATGTCCCCGGCCACTGCCAGAGTTCTCGCACTGACCGCCGCAGGCATACCCAGGAGTCTTCTGTCAACGGTTCCGATCTCCAGGGCCCCGGGCAGAAGCTCCTGCCAAAGCTCTCCCGGGATCAGCTCCCTCATATCCAGCAGCAGCCCCTTCTCCCCCAGCAAATACATATCCTCCAACGGTACGAACAGCAGATCCGGCCCCTTTCCCTGGGAAAGTTCGATGAGAACCCTGTCCCGGGCTTCCTGTGCGGAGGCATCCTGGTATTCATAGCGAAAACCTGGAGCCTCCATGGAGGCCAGCGCGGCACATGCCGCCACAGTCTCCTTGGACTCTCCGGCCGCGGCGAGATCGGCAACCCGGATGACTCCGTCGTCTGCCGGTCTCTGCTCTGCGAAGGCGGCAATCCACTCCTTTCGGGGCCATCCTCCTTCATATTTCGTCAGTCGCAGGACAGGCGTCCGCCCTTCCCGCAGCGCCAGCATAGTCCCATAATTCGAGCTTATCCCTATTGTCCGAAGGTCAAACACCTGTACCCTTTTGCCGCTCTCTGTGTCCCATCTTATGATCCCATCCTCCGCCCTGTAATAGATATCGCTCCCCAGCATACCATACACCTGACGGATATAGGGACAAAGGGCATCCATCCGGGTCAGGCAGCGCAGCTTTCCCTCCTTTGTATCCGCCCACAGAAATTCATAACACTTTTCGTTCTCATCATAGACCGGGAAAATCAACTCCCCCTCCGGGGTGCGCAGAGGATCCACCGGCTGCTGGCCCGAAGCTCCCTGGTATTCCAGCAGAAGCTCCCCGCTTTTTGCAAAGAGATACATCCCAAAACAGCCGTTCTCCTTTATATCGATCACACAGATGTTGCCCTTCCCGTCGCAGCGCCAGTTGATATAAGACATTGCACGTATCTCCGAAAGCTCCTCCTGAAGGATCTCCTTTTCCAGATAACGCTCCCTCAAATCCACGGCCCATGTATCACCCGCCAGGTCCGTATAGATCATACTGTCTGCAGTCTGGCGGTACAAGCCCTCCCCGTTTTGCTCATAATCCGCCCATCGAAACACATAATGCTCCCTGTCACTCATATCCATGCTGTCCAGGACACCCTGCCCGGCCTCTGGCCCCAGTTCCCCGGGGGAGAATCTCTTCACCGTGGATTCTCCATTGTCTGTGTCATAGATCTCTAAAACATATTGCCCATCGTCCCCCTGTTCCCTGCCCAAGTGCCAGAACAGTTCCCCGCATACGCCAAAGTCCACACAGGCCAGCTCCTCCGTCCCGGCGTTCCGGCTCCTGTGCTCCCAGGGCAGGTACTGCTCTGTCCAGTATGCCTGTTCCTCCCCCAGCTTCTCCGGTTCGGCAAACCCCTCCGTCCTCCACTGCGCAGCCTCCTTTGCCGTCTCCGGCGGGGACGGTATGTCCTCCAGCCGTCCGCAGCCTGTGAAAAGCGCCAGCAGCAACGCCAGCGCTTTGCAATATTTTGCCCTGCCCGATCCGCCCATAGATATGCCTCCCTATCAGAGTCTGTTTTCCGGTTGTATTTTAATTATATAAATCCATTCAAAAGCGGACAAGGTATATACCTTTAAAGTTTGTTTAAGGTTTCTTTAAGAAAGGCTGCTGTTTTTCCGCCTCAGTTTCCCAAGCATAATGCTTACCACAGTCCCAAGCAAGCCGATCGCGGCAACCGCCGCTGTCTCTCTGGCAAAATCCTGTAAATATTTCTCAGGATCCGACATATTGCTCAGCATATTGTAACACTTTGACACAACATAGCACCCTGTCACATCAAGGCACAGCAGCTGCCGCCACCCCTCCTATCTCCACTTTTCCATTTCCCTTTAAATTTTTTCTGCCAATGCGGCCGCCTGACTGCATCCATCGGTTTTTTCGATATCTCCGGTATTCAAAACACCCGGGACAAGTACCTCACCCACCATTTTCCATTTCAGCAGGGCCGCCGAACGCTCGATAGGAATGCGGACACCATCCATGACCGACATATCATCTTCTTCACAGCAGGTTATCAATGCACACTCTTTCCCTGCCACATCCTTACCGGCAACGCAGAAAGAAAACAACCTGTCAATTACTCCTTTAATTTGTGCGGGGATAGAATACCAGTAAACAGGCATTGTGAATACAACTGCATCCGCCTCCATGATCGTTGGTGCAACGGCATTAAAGTCATCATCAA
>CAMWTF010000271.1 GCA_947177105.1 uncultured Lachnospiraceae bacterium
TGGCGCACATTCTGTTCAGAAGAGCTAACGCATAGCGTTTGCTCACTATACCTTAATTCCGTGCGCTCTGGCGCACATTCTGTTCAGAAGAGCTAACGCATAGCGTTTGCTCACTATACCTTATTTACGTGCGCTCTGGCGCACATACCCAAATTAACAGTTTAAAAAACACCCTTGCCTAGCAAGGGTGTTTTTCTTCCGCCTTTAGAATACATTCAGGTTCAGTACCACAGCAAAGAGGATGAATGCCACGGCCAGAACCTTGGTGAGTTTCACCAGCATTCCCTCCATGGAACGTCCCTTATTCTTACCCCAGTAAGTCTCTGCCGCGCCGCTGATTGCGCCAAGGCCCGCCGCCTTGCCCTCCTGCATCAATACTACAATCACCAGTGCTATACAATCTAAAATGAATAAGACTGTCAGAATAAATCTCAATACACCCATAATATTACCTCTTTCCGTTCAGCTAATATCTGAAAGCGCAATCTACATACCAAATGATGTGCCAAGCAAAAATGATTGTAGCATAGATATTCCTGATGCGCAAGTATTTTTTATTGTAACCCTCAAATTTCTTGCAGCGTTACTTTCACACTCTGGTCAAATCTTACCGCCGCCCCGGATCGGTGTAACAGCCATATCCCTTCAGCTCCTCCTCGATCCGCAGCAGACGGTTGTATTTTGCCACCCGGTCGCTGCGGCAGGGGGCGCCGGTCTTGATCTGGCCGGTATTCATGGCCACGGCAATATCCGCTATGGTGGTGTCCTCCGTCTCCCCGGAGCGGTGGGAAATCACAGCGTGATATCCGTTCCTCTTGGCCAGTTCCACCGCCTCCAGGGCCTCTGTCAATGTGCCGATCTGATTGACCTTCACCAGAATGGCATTGGCCACATGAAGCTGGATTCCTGCATCCAGCCGTTTTACATTGGTCACGAACAGGTCGTCTCCCACCAACTGTACCCGATCCCCGATCCGCTGGGTCATCAGCTGCCAGCCGTCCCAGTCATCCTCCGCCAGGCCGTCCTCGATGGAGTAGATGGGAAACCGTTCCATCAGGCGTTCATAGTAGGCAATCATCTCCTGGGTATCCCGGATCACCTCCTGGCTCTTCAGGCGGCTCTCCCCGGGGAAGTGATACATCCCTGTCTTTTCATTATACAACTCGCTGCTGGCCACATCCAGGGCAATCTTGATGTCCTGCCCCGGCGTATAGCCTGCGGCGGAGATGGCATCCATGATATAGCCCAGCACACTCTCTGCGTCCGGCAGATCCGGGGCAAAACCGCCCTCGTCCCCCACTCCTGTGGACAGGCCCTGCTCCTGCAGCAGACCTTTCAGATTGTGGTAAATCTCCGCACAGACTCTGAGTCCCTCCGCAAAGCTCTCCGCCTGCACGGGCATGATCATGAACTCTTGGAAATCCACGGTGTTGGCGGCATGTTTTCCGCCGTTTAATATATTCATCATGGGCACGGGCATACGCCGGGCGGACGCACCGCCCAGATAGCGGTACAGCGGAATGTGCAGCGCGCAGGCTGCCGCCTTGGCACAGGCCAGGGACACTGCCAGGATGGCGTTGGCGCCCAGGTTTGCCTTGTTCTCCGTACCGTCCGTCTCCACCATCAGACTGTCGATCTGAATCTGCTCCAGGGCATTGCGGCCGCAGAGCAGGGGAGCCAGCTTCTCGTTGATATTCTTCACTGCGTGACGTACGCCAAGCCCGAAATACCGGGGCTCCGTATCCCGCAGTTCCACCGCTTCAAAGCGCCCGGTGCTGGCGCCGGAAGGCACCGCCGCCAGACCCGTGTGAATATGCCCGTCCACCTTGTTTTTGACGGCGACCTCCGCCTCCACAGTGGGATTGCCCCTTGAGTCAAGAATCTCCCGCCCATGTACCTTGATAATCTCTAAAAAAATCATAAATGAAAGCCTCCTTTATCAGCGTTAGGATCCACAATATCAATGTGGAAAGTATCTCCGTAAAAGAGGCTGTTTATACATCACATAATATCCTTTTCAAAGACCCACAGGTGCTTCATCTGTCTGCCGATCTGGTCGTAGGTCCATCTTGAGCGGCTGCGGGCCACACAGTTGGGATCATTGACCATAAACCCATCCTGATCATAGCCGTAAATCACGATAAAGTGACCTCCCGCCGTGAAATCTCCCGGCTTCATGGAACAGATCAGCACATTGCCCTGATCCAGCGCCGCCTTCATCTCCCGCTCCGACGCGTCGGGCTGGCTCACCTTCACGCCATACAGCGGCGGCACATTTTCCATAAGCGCCCACAGCGTACCTGTGCCGGATAAATAATACCCGTTCTCCATGCTGAAATCAGCGATCACGTCCGGCGTCAGACTCTCGTCTCCTGTGAGATAATACAAAACCATAGACAGGCAAGTGGGACCGCAGCCGGAAACGGCAATGCAGCTGCTGTCCCCATAGGATGCGTATCCCCAGCGGGGATCCCATTGCAGGAAAAGAGGATATTTTTCCTTTTTCTCGCTTTCCGTCAATCCTCCTGTGGCTTTGTGCTGCGCCGTCAACCAGCCTTCCACGAAATCCGCCATCTCCGGATTGTTGGCCAGGGCCTCCAGCAGCGTCTCCGGGTATGCCTCGCTGTTTTTACGGATCGCCGCAATCCGATCATCCCACTGTCCCAGTTCATCCAACTTTTCCAACACCTGGCGACGGCTCCTGTCCTGGGGCTTGTCCACATAGTCCAGGGCGCATTTCTCCGCATAGGAGAGTGACAGGCGGTCTATCGGCACCGCCTCCACCATGCTATACCCCAAATCCGCCGTGCTAAAGCTGGCCTCCCGAACATCGCTATAGCTGTCCTGCCCGCCCATCGCATCCATGTGGAACAGCTGCACCATATTGTAGGTGCGGTTTATCTGTTCCCTCTGTTCTCGCAGCTGTCCGCGTATCTGCATTAGCTGTATCAGGCACAATGCGATACAGCCCCATGCCGCCAGCATTCCCACTGTCAAAAAATACCTCTGTTGTCTCTTCCTTGCGCTCTTTTGTTGCATTTCCTATGTCCTCCCGGTTTCGGGCAGGATACCTTGCCGTCCTGTCCCTTCATCGGTTCTATTTTCCCTCTCCATTGTCACAGAATTGTATCCGCTCTCTCATTTTTTTCACTAATTTAAAAAATAGAGAAACATTCCCGGAAAGGGAATTTCGCAATCGCCTGTTTCACTAAACATAGAAATTAAAATTCCTTGCCGGCCAGAATCTCCAGATAATCCTGGTAGTTCTTCTCCAGCAAAGTGGGCGTGTCCAGCCCGTAAGGGCATTTACTCTTGCACTTGCCGCAGTGCAGGCATTCCTTGATCTTGTGCATCTTCTCCTGCATCTGGGGCGTCAGCTGCGCCTGGGAAGGGGACCTCCGGATCAGCAGGCTCATCCGGGCCATATTGTTGATCTCTATACCCACGGGACAGGGCATACAGTAGCCGCAGCCCCTGCAGAAATTTCCGGAAAGCTCCAGTCTGTCACGGGCGATTATTGCCTCCAACTCCTCATTCATCACCGGGGGATTCTGGATATAGGACAGAAATTCATCCAGTTCGGACTCCCGCTGGACGCCCCAGATTGGCAGCACGTTCTCAAACCGGGCCAAATAGGCGTAAGCCGCCGCAGAGTTGGTGAGCAGACCGCCGGACAGCGCCTTCATGGCAATAAAGCCCATGCCCTTCTTTGCAGTTCTGTTCACCAGTTCGATATCCTTCTCCGTTGCCAGATAGCAGAAGGGAAACTGCAAGGTCTCATACAGCCCGCTCTCCACCGCCTCCGTGGCCACATTCAGCCGGTGATTTGTGATGCCGATATGGCGCACCTTGCCCTGGGCCTTGGCCTTTAGCATGGCCTCATACAGTCCTGTGCCGTCCTCCGGCTTGGGGCAGAAAGCGGGATTGTGGAACTGGTAAATATCAATATAGTCCGTCTGCAGATTATGCAGGGATGTCTCCAGATCCTTCCAGAAATCCGCCGCATTGGAAGCGCCGGTCTTGGTGGCAATATACACTTTCTCCCGCATACCTGCGAAAGCCTCCCCCACCTTCTCCTCACTGTCCGTATACCACCTGGCGGTGTCAAAAAAAGTTACGCCGCTGTCATATGCCC
>CAMWTF010000272.1 GCA_947177105.1 uncultured Lachnospiraceae bacterium
TATCATAACTTATCCCCACTAACAGGATTTCTCCCGCATAGCCCTCCAGCGCCTGGGTGTATCCCCTGTCTTTGATCTGCTGCAGCGCGGTCTCGGCGGATTTGTTGACCTTCAATTCGATTATAAGCGCAGGCTTTCCTGTTTTGGGCAAAGGCAGAAATACTACATCCGCAAAACCCCTACCTGTGGGCAGTTCCCGGATAATCTTGTAGTCCTTTCTCGCGCTGTAGTATGCCAGACCGATGGCACAGCCCAAGGAGTTTTCGTCATTGTAGGTCAAAATCGAGGCCACCTCTGTGTGGGCCTTATCCAGCCCCGCCGCAACGCTTTCCCCATCACAGCGCAGGGTATCCTCCAGCAGCTTTTCTGATGCTTTCAGGACACGCATGACCTCAGACCATCCGCCCACGCTCATGGCATTCTCAAATTCCCCGGCGATTTCCTTGTTGGGGATGAATGCTTCCTTTTCCTCGGCGTCATATCCCAGATACCCCAGATGGATCAGCAGCGTCAGCACATCGTCCCTGGTAGTGAAATTGCGCATATCGTTCTGAAAACTGAGGGTATTGACTCTGACACGCTGGCCGCCAAGCATCCGCACGATGTCTGAGCGCAGTCCGTCATAATCCATATCCATGTATATTTTCAGCGCTTCATAGGTTTCGGTGGATGTCCAGAAATTGGAAAAATAACCGCTTTTCATGGCCGCCACCACCGACCTGGGGTTGTAAACATGCTTGAAATGCCTGAACCGATACCCGTCATACCAGCTGCTGGTCTCGGCAAAGTCCATGCCATACTCTTGGCATAACTCCCGCACTTCGTCTTCCGTGAAACCGGTGTATTCCTCCAATACATTTTGATCTGTCATGGAAAACTCCCAAAACATGTTCAGAGCCGAATGCTGCCCATATTTCTTGACAGGGAGAATACCCGTCATATAGGCCAGTGCCACATATGGCTGATCTTTTAAGAGATTGCGCAGGAAATCCAGGTATTGCTTCTGTAGGTTCTCCGATTCCTGCCGCTCCCGCATCACACAGTCCCATTCGTCGATCAGGAAGATAAACTGCTTATCGGTCTTTTCATAAATTCTCTCTAACACTGCGGCTAAAATTGTTTCCGTCTCTGGAAACAAATCTCCATATATTTCACGGACGTCTTCAATAACTGCCTGTTCCAGATAATCTGTCACGCCCTGGTTCCTTGCGCGGATCACAAACTGCTGCATGTTCAGATATATCACATCATACCGATTCAAATGCTTCTCAAAATTCCCGTCTCTTTCTATTTTTAATCCGGCGAACAACTCCCTGGAATCGCAGCCAAGGCTGTAATAAGCGGCCAGCATCTCCAGCGCCATGGACTTGCCAAAGCGCCGGGGCCTGCTGACGCAGATATATTTTTCCTTTGAATTTAAGCATTTGTTTGTATAGGCAATCAGCCCGGATTTATCCACATAAATCTCCGAGTGAATGGATTCTGCAAACCCCTTGTTTTTCGGGTTCAGATAAATTCCCATACAATATCCCTCCATCATTTACAAAACACCAAACTCACACAATGGCTGCCACAACTCTGTTTTCCATCCATTATAGCTGATTTACCCCCTCTTTTCAAGGAAATACGATATCCCTTTCCGTCATTTCCCAGACAAATCTCTACACAAAATCAAACAGACTGATCTGGTTGGACTCCGGCAGACTGCCCAGAAGCCCTAAGTCCGCCATCAGATCTACGATGGTCTTGGACACCTTGCACCGCTCCCGGAAGTCGTCCTTGGAAAGGAATGGCCCGTCCTTGGCGGCCTCCACGATGGCATCCGCCGCTTTCTCCCCCAGACCGTCAATACTGTTCAAAGATGGCATCAGCTTGCCGTCCACGATCTGGAAAGAACGGGACTGGGCGCTGAAAATATCAATGGGCACAAACTCAAAGCCCCTGGCGTACATCTCCTGCACTATCTTCATATCCCCATAGGCCAGCTCCTCCTTGTTGGACAGGGAATCCGCCCGCCTCTGGTAATCCGCCATAATGTTCTCCAGATGCTTCTGCCCCTGACACATGAGTTCATAGGAAAAAGCCTTGGCCCGGATGCTGAAAAACGCCGCATAGTATGCCAGAGGGTAATTGATCTTGCAGTAGGCGATTCTCCAGGCCATCATCACGTAGGCAGCCGCATGGGCCTTGGGAAACATGTATTTGATTTTCTTGCAGGACCAGATGTACCAATCCGGCACATCCTTCTCTTTCATGGCCTCGATCCAGTCATCCTTCAGCCCCTTGCCCTTACGCACACTCTCCATGATGGTGAAGGACAGAGAACTCTCCACTCCCTGGTTAATCAGATAGATCATGATATCGTCACGACAGCAGATGGCGGTGGAAATGGTGGCCTTGCCCTCCAAAATCAATGTCTGGGCATTGCCCAGCCACACGTCCGTGCCGTGGCCCAGGCCGGAGATCCGAATCAAATCGGATAGCTGCTGGGGCTTGGTGTCCAGCAGCATCTGGATCACGAACTCCGTGCCAAACTCCGGGATCCCCAGGGAACCCACCGGACAGCCGCTGATCTGCTCCGGAGTAATACCCAGGGCATCCGTATTCTGGAACAGACTCATAACCCCCTTGTCGTCCAGCGGGATCTTTGTGGGGTCAATCCCCGTCAAGTCCTGCAGCATACGAATCATGGTGGGATCATCGTGTCCCAGAATATCCAGCTTCAGCAGGTTGTGGTCGATGGAGTGATAGTCAAAATGGGTGGTGATGATATCCGTGGTCATATCGTTGGCGGGATGCTGCACCGGGGTAAAGGAATTGATATCCTGGCCCATGGGCAGCACAATGATGCCGCCGGGGTGCTGGCCCGTGCTTCTGCGGATGCCGGTACAGCCCACCGTGATCCGGTTGATCTCACAGGTGCGCTTATGCTTACCCCTCTCCTCAAAATAATTCTTCACATAACCAAAGGCCGTCTTGTCCGCCAGAGTACCGATGGTTCCCGCCCGGTAGGTCTGGCCTGCGCCGAAGATTACTTCCGTGTACTTGTGGGCCTTGGACTGATACTCCCCCGAGAAATTCAGGTCAATATCCGGTTCCTTGTCTCCCTTGAAGCCCAGAAATGTCTCAAAGGGAATGTCAAAGCCGTCCTTGATCAGCGGTTCTCCGCACACCGGGCAAATCTTATCCGGCATGTCACACCCCGCGTTGCCCGCAAAGGCTTTCACCTCCGGGGAATCAAAATCATAATAAAAACATTTGCCGCAGCGGTAGTGGGCGCTGAGGGAATTTACCTCCGTGATACCCGCCATGAACGCCACCAGAGAGGAACCCACCGATCCGCGGGACCCCACCAGATAACCGTCCTCCACGGACTTCCACACCAGCTTCTGGGCAATGATGTACATGACCGCAAAACCGTTTTTAATGATGGAGTTCAGCTCCTTCTGCAGTCTGTCTTCCACGATCTGAGGCAGATCGGGACCGTATATCTCATGAGCCTTGTCATAACAGATCTTCGTCAAAGTCTTGTCGCTGTCAGGAATCACCGGGGCGCATTTATCCGGGCGCACCGGGTCTATGGACTCCACCATGTCCGCAATCATGTTGGTGTTTTCCACCACGATCTCATACGCCTTCTCGCTTCCCAGATAGGAGAACTCATTCAGCATCTCCTCCGTGGTGTGCAGGTAAAGCGGCGCTTGATCGTCCGCATCCTCGAACCCCCTGCCCGCCATGATGATGCGGCGGTAAACCTCGTCCTCCGGATCCAGAAAATGCACGTCGCAGGTGGCCACCACGGGCTTGTGGAACTGCTCGCCCAGCTTCACCACCTGCCGGTTCATGTTCTGGATGTCCTCCAGGGAATTGATGTCCCGGATTCTGTCGGAGGAAATCATGAACTTATTGTTGCCGGTGGGCTGAATCTCCAGATAGTCGTAAAAGTTCACGATTCTGGCAATCTGCACATCGCTCTGGCCGTCCAGCAGGGCGCGGTAAAGCTCCCCGGCCTCGCAGGCGCTGCCCAGGATAAGCCCCTCCCGGTACTTCTGCACCAGGCTCTTGGGAATCCTGGGATGCCGGCTGGCATAGTAAGTCAGATGGGCCTCCGACACCAGACGGTACAGATT
>CAMWTF010000273.1 GCA_947177105.1 uncultured Lachnospiraceae bacterium
AAAACAGCATCTGCCCGGACAGTACACAGATCAATATTCGGACACCCAAGGGGCCGAATATTGATCTCGGGAAATGTGTGCTGGCAGGGCAGATGCGGAACTTAAATAGGAGGTAAACCAAACCATGAATTTAGAAGAATATAAAGGCGTATATGTGTTTGCCCAGCAGGTAGATAACGAGATCAGCGGTATTGCGTATGAGTTGCTGGGAAAAGGTAAGGAACTGGCTGACAAGCTGAAGACAGAGGTGGTGGCAGTGCTCATCGGCTACCAGGTAAAGGGTTTGGCCGACAAGCTGGCAGAGTACGGCGCGGACAAGGTGATCGTGGTGGACGACCCGGAACTGGAGGTATACAGAACCGAGCCCTATGCCCATGCGCTGTCATCCGTGATTAACCAGTATAAGCCCGAGATCGTGCTGGTGGGAGCAACCGCCATCGGCCGTGACTTAGGCCCCACCGTATCCGCAAGGGTGGCCACTGGCCTGACCGCGGACTGTACTGTGCTGGAGATCGGCGATTTCCCGCTGAATCCCATTCCGGGCCAGGAGCAGAAGCACAATCAGCTGCTGATGACCCGTCCCGCTTTCGGCGGCAACACCATCGCCACCATCGCCTGCCCGGACAATCGTCCCCAGATGGCAACCGTTCGTCCCGGCGTTATGCAGAAGATCGATCCCATTGCTGGCGCAAAGGCTGTGGTGGAGGAGTACAATCCTGGTTTTACACCTAACAACCGCTATGTAACCATTAAAGAGGTGGTGAAGGCCGTATCCGATACCGTGGATATCATGGATGCCAAGGTGCTGGTTTCCGGAGGCCGCGGTGTGGGCAGTCCGGAGAACTTCAAGATCCTGGAGGATCTGGCAGAGGTTCTGGGCGGCACCGTATCCTGTTCCCGTGCCGTGGTTGACAGCGGCTGGAAGCCCAAGGATCTGCAGGTGGGCCAGACGGGCAAGACCGTTCGTCCCCAGATCTATTTTGCTATCGGTATCTCCGGTGCCATCCAGCATGTGGCTGGTATGGAGGAGTCCGATATCATCGTAGCCATCAATAAGGATGAGGATGCTCCCATCTTTGATGTGGCTGACTATGGTGTGGTAGGCGACTTGAACAAGATCGTTCCTCAGTTGACGGTTGCTTTGAAGGCGGCTATGGCTGAGAAGTAATAAGCCTAATATATAAGCAAAGGGAGTATTTGGGTAGATTAACTGCCCGAATACTCCCTTTTGTGCGTTTATTGTCCCGGCTCCGCAATCCGGCTGACGCCCACATAGATATCTGAAATCTCGTACCAGGTGGGATAGTCCACCACGCCGGTCTGAGGCAGATTGAAGATGCCCTGGAAGGTGCGGACCGCGCCTGCGGTGAGGGGGCCGTAGATGCCGTCGGCGGTAATTACAGGGATGGCCGGGTAATTGCGGGCAATGCGGTTTAACTGATTCTGCAATTGCAGCACTTTTTCTCCGGAAGATCCGACAGTCAGGGAGTACCCGGGCCAGGAGGAGGGGACTCCGGATATCACATCGGCAGTGTTGATATACATGTCGTTGCCGTAGTAGTAGCGTATAATCTCTATTGCGGAGTAGCCCTGGTCGCCCAGATATTTGGAACCCCACTGACTAAGGCCCGAGCAAGTGACCCGCTGGCCATCGCAGTAGGAGGTAAAAATGGGCTGCCGCACCCCGGGACGGGACAGGAAGTTGGCAAATATAGTATCTACCAGAAAGTCAATATTGCTGAAGATATTGCGGCCATAGACCCATTTCTGGTCGTAGGCGGTGGAGGAAGTGATGGTAAAGTTGTAGCCCTGGTTCCGATACCACTCCGTGTATACCCGGTTCAGCGTAAAGGACATAATCACCAGGATATTGGCGTACAGTGTGGCTTCAGGCCAGGTGGAATATACTTCGCAGGAGGCCACATTTTTGATGTAATCCTTGTATCGCACCCAGTAGTTTGGGGCCGATGAATCGGAAGGTACGCCGTCGTGGACAATCACGTACTCGGGGATCACTACCCGGCTTAAGACGATTTCCCCGGTTTCAGCCATGGGCTTGATCTCGTCCTCCGGAATCTTGGGCGGGTAGTCGCCGAACAGCGTATGGACAGGGATGACCACCAGCTTTTCATTCTCCCCCGCCTCCATCTCCACCGGGTTCATGCGGATGGGCTGCAGGGATAATTCGCCCTCAAACATTTCGGAGCCGGTCACATATACAGGCTCGTAACCCTCGGCCGTGACCGTGATATTGTATTCCGAATAGGGCTGCTGGAGACTTTCCGGGTTCAGAGAGTAGGACAGGGGCGGGGTGGGCAGAGTGACAACCTCCGTCTCCCCTGAACTGTCGGTTGTCAGGGTCATGATGGGACTATCCGGATCCCCGGTGTAGGAGATGGTGACTGTGGCCCCCTTGATGGGAATATATGCCACCGAGGAAGTAACACTGATCTGCAGCGTACCGGTATTTTGGGTGCGTGTCCCGCTCCCACTGTCTTCCTGCGCGGCTCTCAGGTCTGCTCTTCTTTCATACATAGGATGCCTTTCTGTAATCAGTCAAGGTTCTTTCTTATCATTATATGCATCGTAGGACCAGGAGGTTACACGTACCTCAGCCGGAAAAACAATGCCGCAAAACAGAATATTTGTTTGCCAGTCGAGCGCGAATATGTTACACTGTAAAAGGAAAAACAGGCATTCAAGGCAGGTGATATTCATGCAGGACTTAACAAGCCAGATCGGTCATATTCTGGAGGGGAATTTCGACTACGACAGCGGTTCCCTGGATTTTTCGTGTACAAAAATAGAACTGGACCTGCAGCCGGGAGAATGTTATGAAGGCAGCTTTGGCATAGAGGTGCATGGCGGCGGACACAGGGTGGGATGGATCAGCAGCTCTGATATCCACATGGAGTGCCTGACGCAGGATCTGACGGGGGCGGACGAGGAGATCGCTTTCCGTTTTCACGGGGAACATCTGCAGGCGGGAGAAGTGGTCAAGGGCTGTTTCCATGTGGTCAGCAGCCTGGGAGAGTACAGTCTGCCATATGCGGTGACTATATCCGGCAGCGCGCCGCAGTCCTCCATGGGGCCGGTGAAGAATCTGTTCCATTTTGCCAACCTGGCCCGTGAAAGCTGGGAAGAAGCGGTGGCGCTGTTTTATTCTCCGGAATTTGAAGATATACTGGTGGGCAATGACAGACAGTACCATACCCTGTATATGGGCCTGTCCTCCAACCAGGGTAATGAACATAATGTGGATCAGTTCCTGATGGCGGTCCATAAAAAGCAGCCTATAGAATATTCCTTTGTGGAAAAGGAACTGGAGCTGGAGGACCCTGTGGGTGTAACGGAGCTGGAGCTCAATCTGACCCGCAGCGGGTGGGGAGCCACCTGTCTGCAGGTGACAGTGGAGGGAGAGTTTCTTTTCACGGAAAAGCAGACGCTCACAGGAGATGATTTCATGGGCAGCAGTTGTCGCCTGCCAATTTTCGTGGATGACAGTATGCTGCATGGAGGGCGGAACCCGGGGCGTGTCACGCTGTCCGACATGGAGCACAAATTGGAAGTGCCGGTGATGGTGTACTGCAGACGGAGGCGGGGGGCTGCCGGGGGAAGCCGGGAGCGCAAGCGCCTTTTGATGCAGTTGATGGAGCATTATCAGGCCATGCGTCTGAAGCAGCTCAGCGCCTCCGGCTGGCTGAAAGAGTCGGAGAAGCTGGTGGAGGCTCTGGTAGTCATGGACGAGCAGGATGCGGCGGCCAGATTGTTCCAGGCCCAGCTGCTGATCACAAACCAGCGGTATCATGAGGCCAAATGGACATTGGATCGCGCTCTGGATCTGCTGGAGGCGGGGGAAGGGCTCTATGAGAGCGACCCGGCGGCGTTGGAGGCGTATTATCTCTATTTGACCACTTTGGTCAGGCAGGATGAGTCCTATACGGCTCAGGCGACAGAGCGGGTGCGGCGGATTCACCATGAACGGCCCGGTCAGTGGCGTGTGGCATGGCTGCTTTTGTATTTGTCGCAGGAGCATTACCGGACGCCGGGAGCTAAATGGTCTTTTTTGGAAAAGCAGTCCGGCCGCGGCTGCAGCAGCCCGGTGCTCTATATAGAGG
>CAMWTF010000274.1 GCA_947177105.1 uncultured Lachnospiraceae bacterium
GCAGATACTGCGTTCTCTGTTCCTCTGTAACATTCTCCTCCTTCAAAAGATTCACATAGGTGATAATCGCCGTCAGGGGCGTCTTCAAATCATGGGATACATTGGTAATCAATTCCGTCTTCATACGCTGGCTCTTCACCTCCTCCGCCACAGCCTTCTGAAAACCTTCCTCAATCCGGTAAATCTGAGGCTTAAAGGGTTCAAACACGCCCAAATGCTCCGTTATTCTTACCTCCAGGTTACCGTTCGCTATCTCGTTGGTGGCCTGCAGCAAAATGCTGTATTTCTTCTGTAGATCGCTTATATACTTTTTCATCACAAAGTACAACAACAGTGAATAGATAATCACCCCAAACCAGCCTGCCACCCACATGGTGCAGAGCAGCAGCACTACAATCCCATTGATAATCAGCAGCCGGATCACCTGCCTGCGGGAATCCTTGGTGATGTCCAGATTCACAAGAGTCTGGTAATACCGCTGTATGCGCTCCCTGCACCATCTAAAGACCTGTGAGCATATCATGCGCTTATGCAGGTATCCCCTGACGCCCAGCCTGCGCACCTCCCCCAGGCAGCAGCCAATATACCAAGCGGCGAAAAACAGCCCCGCCACAAACAACAAGTGTGCGCCATAGGCCAAATAGTCCCCCAGAGTCCACCAATAATAATTTGTGTGAAGATAATAATGAGGATTATTGTTCAGATATAATCGGGTGGCCCAGTTTAATATCCCAACATCTGTCCACAGAAGCAGCGCTGCCGCTCCCGCTATCACCGCCTCCGCCGGAGCCCGGCGGAAATGCCGCAGAAGCCTTTTCTCCTCCCTGCGGGGATTGCCAAAGAAAAATCCCCAGCACATAAGCGCCGCCACAATCGCAGTAAAGATACTGCCCAGTCCGTCATATAGATACTCTCTGTAAATATCCATATAATCGTTTTTGGCCCGGTAACTGCCCACCAGAGTCTCCCATTGGCTGCGCTTAATTCCGTAGATAACCGTGCAGTCCTCCGGCCCGCCATAACTGCGCGCCCTCTGCTCAAGCTGGCTGATAAATGTAGAATCAGTGATCGCATTCCCCACATAGCAGTACTCGTCTTCCTCTATCGCTATATTTTCAGGCACATAATGGGCAATGTTGTTCCCTTCCACATAGTTTCCGTACAGTCCCTTGCGGGCGCTGTCATAGAGCGTTTTAGTCAATGTATTGGCATCATTGTCCATTACCGCCTTGACCGACAGATTGCCCGACGCGTCATAGTTCATCTGAAACCAGACGGCATACTCCTCCGCTGCAAAGTCCTGCCCTTTCTCCGTCTGCAGGGTGTTGGTGACAATAATCCCTGTTGAATGATCCTGCATCCAGTAGTCAAAAGCGCCCATATTATTCTGCATATCCTGGCTCAGAGAATCCAGGCATTCCCCAAGATAGGTATATATATTAGCCAGGGAATCCTGCATTATGCTCTCCCAGAACTGCTGTATCGCCTCCATATCGACTTTCTCGACCCCTCTGGCCTCCAGAATATATCTGCCCTGTTCTATCAGTTCATTGCTCAGAGTCAGTTCCTGCTTCTCCCCGTCAGGTATGTCATACAGCTGGTCAAAGGTAAGACGCCTGCCGCTCACCACACTATAGAGGTCACGGTACAGCACATAATTGTAACGGGTGCAGACCCCCACATTGTACAGATCTGTCACCGAGGGCTCTGTTCGGTAAATCTCGGAGATATTCATATAGCGCGTCAGCATGATAAATGCGCCAGCCAGGGAAAGCGCCACTCCCAGTCGCCAAATGTTTTGCCATTTTTTCTTCTTCTGCTTTGGGGCTGTCTGCTGCTCAGACCCTGTCAGTGCGGCTTCCGCATTCTGCTTTTCTTTTTTCATACCCATTCCCCTTACAAATCCCATCCTGTTACTGCTTCTCCATTTTATATCCCACACCCCAGACCACTTTCAGGTACTTGGGATTCTTGGGGTCTATCTCTATTTTCTCACGGATATTCCGCACATGAACCATAATGGTATCCGTGTTGACAGCTTTCTCGTTCCAGACCCGCTCATAGATCTCATCGGCGGAAAACACCCTTCCCGGGTTCTTCATTAACAGCTGCACGATCTTGAACTCCATGGGTGTAAGCTTCACCGGATCCCCGTCCACTGTCAGTTCCACGCTGTCCTCATTCAGTTCCAGTCCGCCCAAAGTATAGATATGTTCCCTGGCAGTCCCACCGCTCACAGCGCTCATATACTTGCTGTATCGCCGCAGGTGGGAATTTACCCTGGCCAGCAGCTCCAGCGGGGTAAATGGCTTGGAGATGTAATCATCCGCCCCCATGTTAAGCCCCATGATCTTATCCACTTCCTCGGACTTGGCCGACAGCATCAGCACCGGAAATTCATATCCCAGATCCCTGGTCTTCATCAGCATAGTGATTCCGTCCATCACCGGCATCATCACATCCAGGATCATCAGATGCAGTTCCCTGCTCTTTACAATCTCCAATCCCTCCTTACCGTTGGCCGCCTGATAGACCTGATACCCCTGGTTTCGCAGATAGATCTCAATTCCCTGCCGGATCTCCTTGTCGTCCTCCACCACCAGGATGCTGTACTCTTGCTGATTCATTTTTCTTACTCTCCCTCATCATTCATTTGAAGGCAATATATCCGCCATTACCCCAGCATACGCAGACGCTCCCGCAAATCTCTGAATATTCTGACCTGGGCGCCGGTCTGTGCCATGGCATATTGCCTACAGGTATCAGTATATATCCTGACAGCCTTTTCTGCAACTGCATCTTCCCGATACTGAAGCGCTGCCGTGGAGGCGCCGATCCGCAGGTGATCCCGCAAAGGTTCATTCTGCAGCACCCGCAGCAGCTGCTCCGTGAAGGCATCCTCCTCCTCCGGGCACAGATAACCGCTGACGCCGTCTTCCACCAGATCCTCCACGCCCGAGGCCCGCAGAGCCACCACCGGGGTCTTGGCAGCCATTGCCTCTAAGATCACAATTCCCTGTGTCTCTGTCTTGGAGGCAAACACAAAGCAGTCCGCAGCCGCCATATAGGCTGCGATCTCCTGATTGGGCAGACTTCCCAGAAAGCAGATCTGCTGACGGATATCCAGCTGATCACGCAGATCCATGTACTCTTCCCGCTGGGGACCGTCCCCGATGACCATCAGCCTATAGTCCGGCAGATACCGCTTCAACCGGGCCATGCACCGCAGCAAAAAGGGCACGTTTTTCTCATGTCCCAGCCGGGACACCGTGACCAGCAGGGGCATCTCCCCCTTGCCATAACGCTGCCGGATCTCTCTGACCGCATCGGGATCCGCCTGATAGCTCTCCTGGTCCAGTCCCGTGGGCAGCACCGCCACATCCGCCTGACAGTTGTAAGTATATCCATATTGCATGTTAAATGTCCTCTTCATGCCCTCCGTGGGAGCGATAACGGTATGACACCGCCGCATGAAACCGCTGAGATACCAGGGGGCCAGTTCCTGCTTGATGGCTCTGCTCCCCCGGCAGCGGAGCCTTCCCAGCAGATTGTCTTTTTCCTCTCCGCGGCTCAGCCAGTGGATGGGGCCTGCGTAGTCCAGATATTGCTCATACTGAGTGTGGTAGGTATACACCAGCGGAATATTGTACTTCTGGGACAGACGGGCCGCCACCTTGCCGATGAGCACAGGATGATGCACATGAATCACGTCAAAGTCTTCTCTGGCAAAAGTCTCCTCCAGCACCGGATCCAAAGGGTTGGGCAGCACCGTGTCACTGTAAAAACGCTGGCTCAGGGTATTGTAGCGCACCACGTCCTCTTCCTGCTCCTGTCCGTCCCCCAGATACTTATATTTAGGCGCAAACACCACCACCCTGTGTCCCTGTTCCCGCAGAGCCTTCGTCAGACGCTCAATGGAGATGGGCACACCGCCGATATAGGGTTTGTAATTGTTAGTCATCATCGCTATTTTCATTTTTGTCTACCCTCTTTCCTGAATAATGCGGGCTATGCCCGTGTTATTGCGTTAATGCGTATTTGGAAGTTTACTTCCAAACTTACCTTGTCCCTGCATATCGCAGGCCGAGCCTGCGATACTGCGTTAATGCGTATTTG
>CAMWTF010000275.1 GCA_947177105.1 uncultured Lachnospiraceae bacterium
ATCCAGAACGGACCAAGCTCCGCCGCTGCCCCTGTAAATGTCCGTACAAAAAGCAATATCCGAAAAACCGTCCCCCGAGAAATCTATCAGCCAATGCACCTCCTCGAAGGCAACCGGATAGTGGAATACTGTCTGCCGCGAAAGAATATTCTCCTCCCCGTCCCGCACTGTCAGCCGATAGTCCGCGTCAATTTCGCCTGTCTCATATCCGGGATCATAGACGGGACTGACTCTTTCAAACAAAACCGTATACGTCTCCCCTTCCATACGAAAGGACTCTTCCCATACTTTCCGGGGCAGGGCTTCTGTACCTGCATCCAGTTCCTGCCAGGCGCCGATTATGACTTTTTCCCTGGGGCAGAGAGGATAGATATCAATGCCCTTTCCCTCTTCCCACTCAGGGGAATATAAAGGGATGCAGACTTCCTTGATCTCCTCAGAACCGTCAGGGATATAACGCAGACTCACCCCGGCCGACTCCTCCGCCATCTCTATGATTCTCCCATAGACATCCGGCAGATACCAGACGCTGTCGCTATCAAGATCCCGGATGGCAATATAATATGTTCCCTGAAATGCCTCTCGGACACAGCACCCATACCCTTTTTCAACCGCTTCCCTGTGTACATGGCAGGCAACCATGTGATCTCCCAGTTCAAGCACCTGATCTTCTTTTAAGAGCGCTTCCGTTTCCGGCAGTGAGTCCGCCGCTGCATCCCCGTCCGCCTGCTGCCGGGCATCCTGATAAAGATCGGGATTTCCCTGCCCGGTCTGGCTTTCAAGGTTTCCACAGCCGGAGCACATAAAAAGTATACACAATATAAGTGCAAAAATATATCCCTTTAATTTTCTCATGACAATTCCTTCCCCACAAGAAACACTCTGAACCTATGTCAAATTGCTGTCAATTGGGAAGATCAAGCTTCCTCAATATAAGTTAAAATAGCCGCCACTACTCGCAATAGTGACGGCATTCCGCTTTTGGCGGTGTAGCTGTTAGTGTTCGAGGGTAGCCGCTTCTATGGCTTTCCCTTTTTGTATCTCCATAATAGCATACAGATACTGTGTTTGCAAGATTTTTTTAGGTGGTATGCTTAATGATGACACAATAAAGATTGCAGCCTCTATATCTGTTTTCTTCGCCTCATAATCGCCAGCGAAGCCACTACCAGCGCCACTGCTGCCAGCAGCTGCCATCCTTTGCCGCTCATCTGCCCTTTTGTCATGGAAAACAGACTGAAACATCCCAGCCTGCGGCCCATGCCATAGCTGGCCAGATAGTACAGCATGCACACCATGAAGCCGCCGGCGGCGTTGCCGCTGAGTCCGGCCGACGCCAGCCCCACCGCTCCAAACAGCAGGGCTGAGCAGACGCTCCCCCATATGTGGTAGGGCAGAATCTGGCTTTCATAGGCTTTCATAATCCCGGTAAAAACCAGAGTCAGCGCTATAACAGTCAGGCTGGCATACAGTATCCGAAGCACACACACCTGCAAATAGCCGGTCTGTCTGGCCCGCACCACGTCCCGGATCTCCGGGTTCTGCTCCGGCAGAAACACCGTCGCCAGCAGCGCCGGACCAATCCAGATCATCAGCATCTCCAAGGGCTGGGCCACCGCCGACCCCTCCAGAGCATTTAAGTTAAAAAGCAGCTTGGTCAGCACCAGCAACGCCACCGCCGCCAGGGCGGGCCAGGGATACTGGCGCCGCAGATTCACTTTCAGGATATTGCCATAGATCTCCATTCTCTCAGATATCCCCATCATCTGTCACCTTCTTTCCTGCCTTCCGGATACCATGGTTTTGGTTTTTGCCCCAATATAGGATTTTGTCTGTCCAGACTCCTTTCCCTCTCCGCCTGCGTTCATACAGCCATGTGGCCAGCGCCAGACAGAGCAGCGCCAGAGCCGCCATCGTCAGCCTGTTGCATACAAAGGTATCCCACTGGCTCTGCCACAAGGTCACTCCGCTCAGGCTGTTATGGCGCACCTGCAGTCCAAACCGCGCTACATCTCCCGTCAGTTCCGTCCTGTTCAGCGACAAAAACCACCACACACACTGCAGAAAGATGGCCAGAAGAGGGGAGAACAGTTCCGTCAAAAGCGCCCCCACCGCGGAGACAACCAGAATGTCAGGAAGCAGCCACAAAAGAGCCATTCCCAGCCCACTGCCCCAGGCTATATGCATCTGAGGGTACATCCCGGCGACAGTGTAAACCGTATAGGCCAGGGTCAGCAGCACCGGCACGGTCATACAGCTTACCAGCGCCAGATAGCGGCTTCCCACGATCTTGACGGCAGAACTCTTCCGGGTGTAAATCAGGGACTGCATCCGGGCCCTTTTGTCCAGCTGCCACAGGGCCGCCGCCACAAACACCGGCATCACCGCCAAGTCAATCCCCATATAGTCACAGTGTAGCCGCAGATAGGATTTGCCCAGTTCTCCCGGAACCATCAGGGACTCATACCCTTGCAGCGCCTCCTCATAGGTCATAAGCGCCCGGCCGAAATTATTTGCCAGATTTTTCACCTCATAACTGCTGCCGCCGCCGATGATCCTGTCGGCCTGTTCCATCAATTCGCAAAAATGTTCATAGGTCAAACTCTCCGGCAGACTGTACGCCGGGAGCACTGTCTCCCGGAACTGTACTATGGGATTGCCGTTTTCGTCCATACCTTCACTGTAATATCCCGCATCCTGATATCCCGTAAATCTGTCAAGTTCCTCCCCGGAAAGCCCTGTCAGTTCCTCCAGAACAGCCCGCATCTCCAGCCTTTCATTCTCCTTCAGCTTGACATTCTTGTAAAACATAATTGGATAGGCCGGGTAACTGCCGGACAGATAATCTCCCAACAGGCTCTCCACCGCCGCCGGCATAATCAGCTGCGGGTCCTCCCGCACCGTAGCGCCATAGTCTCCGGTTCCTGGCTGAGGTTTGGCAACAGGGGTCCGCTCATGGCAAAATTGTGTCACATACATGGCGATCACCGTCACCACATACAGCACAAAGGTCATGGAACAGATTACTTTTTTACATTCCTTGAGAAACAGCATCAGACTTCACCTCCCACGATCTCACAGCCATGCTGGCGCAGGCAGTACATATAGGCGTCCTCGCAGCCTGGCATGGCCGTTCTGGCCCCCGGGAGCAAACCGGCGGACTGTTCTCCGGACTCCCCGTCCGCCAGGAACCGCACCGTCACAGTCCGCTCGCTGCGCAGCATTCCTGTCACGATATAGTCCCGCTTCACCTGGGACAGCATACCTGCAGGTATCTCTGCCGTGTAGACCTTGCCCCTGGCATTCTCCAGCAGCTGGGATACCGTGCCCTTCCACAGAAGTTCTCCGTCGTTCAATATGGCGATATTCTCGCAGGTGGCCTCAATATCCCCCACAATGTGCGTGGACAGGATCACAATGCGCTCCTCCGCCACCTCGCAGAGCAGATTGCGAAATCGGATGCGCTCCTCCGGGTCCAGACCCGCAGTGGGCTCATCCACGATCATCACCTTGGGATCGTGGAGCAGGGCCTGGGCAATGCCCAGTCTTCGCTTCATGCCCCCGGAGAGGCTTTTTACCCGGCTCTGCTTTTTTCCGTTCAGGTTTACTCTCTTCAGCAGCATGGAAATTCTCTGCTGCCGCAGGGCCCTGGGCATCCCCGACAGTGTACCCAGATAGTCCAGGCATTCATAGACCGTCATATTGGGGTACATGGAAAAATCCTGGGGCAGATATCCGGTGATGGCCCGGATCTCCCTGGCGTGGCTGACCGGGATACCGCACACGGATATCTCCCCTGCCTGTTTCTCATGCAGGGTGGCCAAAGTCTTCATCAGCGTGGTCTTGCCCGCGCCGTTTCTTCCCAGCAGCCCGAACATGCCCTGCTCAATGGTCAGGTTTATATCCTTCAGCGCCTGTTTTTTGCCATAGTACTTATCCACATGGCTGATGACAATACAGTTATTTTGTTGATCCATAATTTCTCTCCTCCTATATAAAGTCGCTGCGTGATGGCACTTAAAAGTGAAGTCCCTTCGCGGCTTCACCTTGGCCGACGGTGGTTTACACCCGCAAAAATGGTGTGGATTGCTCCACACCATTACCCTACTGCATCT
>CAMWTF010000276.1 GCA_947177105.1 uncultured Lachnospiraceae bacterium
CAGAGATATGGTATGGCGGATATATGGATATTCCCGTGAACCTGACACTTTCAAAAAATCGGGAATATTACCTGTCAGTTCGGCTTGAAAAGTCGGCAGAGGGCATACAGCCCCAAATGGGAGTGTGTGGGACAGAAATGCGAATTTATGAGAATGGGGAGCTGATGTGCAATGGTGAGGTTGAAGATGCGCAGCTTCTTACCCGATATACCTATTCTCATGCCGTCTCCGGTCAAAAAGTAATAAGAATACTTTTGCTGGCTATTGCCACGGCGCTGTTGGCGGCTGTAAGTCTTCCGAAGGTCAGAGGGATCAAAGAGATTGCCGGAATGATACTCTTACTGATCATTCCCTATGTCTTGGGCCGTAGACTGGAACTGCTGACGGTATATCCGGATGGTCTGCTTCCACAGGCGATGATGTGGAACATGAGAATTATGTATATTCTGGAATTGGTTCTGCTGTTATGCACACAGTCTGTTTCTGCTGCTGTAATAATATCGGACGTGGTTCTTGTCGTACTCTATTCGGCCAATTACTTTGTCTATGCATACAGAGGCGTGGCGCTGAAGATCACTGATCTGAAGGCGGTGAGGACGGCGGCGCAAGTGGTCTCGGGATATGATTTGACACCGAATATCCATTTGGCCATGGCGTGGAGCATTGCTGCCCTGATAGCTGTCGCCGGATGGAAACTACATGGGAAGGCGGCAAAGCATAGGAAGATTACAAAGGGAATCCTTGTCGGAAGAATTGCAATGTTTGCAGGAGGAATATTTCTGGCGGCAGCGTCGATCCATATGCTTATCTATACGGATTTGCTGGAGGAGAAGGGTTTTAAGAATCTTCAAGGATGGGCAAAAGAATATATTTATTTCTATAATGGCTATCTGGTAGGCA
Organism: uncultured Lachnospiraceae bacterium; assembly: GCA_947177105.1. Classification (GTDB taxonomy): domain Bacteria; phylum Bacillota; class Clostridia; order Lachnospirales; family Lachnospiraceae; genus Acetatifactor. Next base: position 901 of record CAMWTF010000276.1, read on the forward strand.
GTTGTATTGATATCAAAAATACTCGTGACATATTGGGAAATGCTCCGTTAGGATACTCGAAGGAATATGCGGAGGAGATCCTGGAGAGATATGCGCCTCAGGAACAGGGAACGGCCGGCGCAGAGGATTTGCCGCATGTAATTTTGATTATGAATGAGAGCTTCTCCGATCTTCGGGTTCTGGGAGACTTGGAGATAAGTGAGGAAAATCTTGGTAATTTCTATGGTCTGCGGGAGAACACTGTCAGGGGGATTGTAAACGCATCCGTGTTGGGAGGAGGCACATCCAACTCTGAGTTTGAAGTTTTGACGGGCTGTACTATGGGATTTTTCCCCCAATCATATTATCCTTATGAGGAGTGTCTGGCAAGGCCCACAGAGTCACTTGTGTCGATATTTGATGCTTATGGTTATAAAACATACTCCATACATCCAGAGTCAAAGGGAAATTGGTTCAGAACATATGTCTATGCGCAGCTGGGATTTGACAAAAGCCTTTGGATAGAGGATTTTGAGGGTGCGGAAACGATTCACTATGGCGTATCGGATATAGAGACCTATAGGGAAATAGAAAATCTGTTCGAAAACAGGGAAAAGGATGAAAAGCTTTTTATCTTTGATGTAACAGTACAAAACCACGGTGGATATACCTATGAAGATAACTGTGTATATAATGTAAAATCGGTCAATGTTCCCTCAAAGGAGGCAGACAGTTATTTATCTTTGGTGAGAGAGTCGGACGAAGCGTTTGCCCAGTTGATTTCCTACTTTGCGCAGGAAGAGGAAAAAGTGGTTATATGTATGTTTGGCGATCACCAGCCTAGGTTTGCGGACGGATCTTTTTATACTATGCTATATGAACTGACGGAGGGCCTGACAGACACGGACATTCTCTTTAACCAGTATAAGACCCCCTTTGTGATATGGGCGAATTATGATATTTCGGAAAGGGAGGGCCTTGACATCAGTATGAACTACCTGGGGGCGCTGCTTTTAGATACGATTGGTGTGGAGGGATCCGCCTATTTTAACTTTCTCATAGAACTGATGGAGGACAATCCTGTTATAACCATCAATGGATACAAGGACAAAAGCGGTAATGTATTTGAGTGGTCCGGTACAAAGGAAGAGTTTTTGGAATACAGAGTTCTGCAATATCAATTTCTTTTTGATTGACCTGACTTTGTAAAATTTTGTTGCCATATAGTGGAAAAAGGGCTATAATGAGCGCATACTTTTTGTGAGGAGCGTGTTTATGAAAAAATTATTGGAGTTGATATCTGAGGAGATGCAGGCGGCCTTTGAGGCGGCCGGATACGGGGAGGCGGAGGCTGGGAGCCAGCTGGGGCGCGTGACCCTGTCCAACCGCCCGGATCTGTGTGAATATCAGTGTAACGGGGCTATGGCCGGGGCCAAGAAGTTCAAGAAGGCACCCATTATGATTGCGGGCGAGGTGGCGGAGAAGCTGCAGGGCAGCCAGGTGTTTTCCCAGGCGGAGGCGGTGATGCCCGGTTTTCTGAACCTGAGGCTCTCGGAGGAGTTTTTGAGAGATTATCTGCGGGATATGCGGCAGGCGGAGAAATTTGGTCTGGACGAGCCGACAAAGCCCCGGAAGATCATCATTGACTACGGCGGGGCCAATGTGGCAAAACCCCTGCATGTGGGACATTTGCGATCTGCGGTCATCGGCGAGAGCATCAAGCGGATCTGCCGGTATGCCGGGCATGAGGTCATCGGCGATGCCCACCTGGGAGACTGGGGGCTGCAGATGGGTTTGGTGATTGTGGGCATAAAGGAGCGACAGCCCGATCTGGTGTATTTTGACGACAGCTATGAGGGAGAGTACCCCAAGGAGGCTCCCTTTACTATATCGGAGCTTGAGGAGATTTATCCGGCCTCCAGCTCAAAGTCCAAGGAAGACCCGGAGTATAAGGCCCAGGCCATGGAGGCCACCTACAAACTGCAGAACGGCGTGAGAGGCTATCGTGCCCTGTGGCGGCACATGATGAATGTGTCTGTGGCGGATTTAAAGAAGGTTTACAGCAGCTTAAACGTGGAATTTGACCTGTGGAAGGGTGAGAGCGACGTGCGCGACCTGATCCCGGAGATGGTACAGTACATGAAGGACGGCGGTTATGCCTATATCAGCGAGGGCGCCCTGGTGGTGGATGTGAAAGAGGAGACAGACACCAAGGAAGTGCCTCCCTGTATGATTCTGAAGTCTGACGGGGCCTCTCTGTACAATACTTCGGATCTTGCTACGATTCTGGAACGTATGCGCCTGTATCATCCGGATCAGATCATCTATTTGACGGATAAGCGTCAGGATCTCTACTTCGACCAGGTATTCCGCTGCGCCCGCAAGACAAAACTGGTGGAGCCGGAGACTCAACTGAAGTGGATCGGCTTCGGCACCGTCAACGGCATTGACGGCAAGCCCTTCAAGACCAGGGACGGCGGCGTTATGCGCCTGGAGACCCTGATCCAGGAGACCAAAGACGAGATGCTGCGCAAGATCAGAGAGGGCCGGGAGATGAGCGAGGAGGAAGCCAAGGCCGTGGCGGACATGGTGGCTATCTCAGCCCTGCTCTACGGAGATCTCTCCAATCAGGCTTCCAAGGATTACATCTTTGACATGGATCGTTTCACCTCATTTGAGGGAGATACAGGTCCTTATATCCTATATACTATTGTGCGGATCAAGTCCATTTTGTCCAAATATGCGGAGCAGGGCGGCAGCCTGGAGGACAGTGAGGGACTGGAGTTGTTGGCGGCGCCAGCCGAAGCCAAGGGCTTTGCTCAAAAACAGCTGATGATGCAGCTGGCGGGATTTAATGCCATGATGGAGAGCGCCAGCGAGGAGACTGCTCCCCACAGAGTATGTGCGTTTATCTATGACTTGGCCAACGCTTTCAACCACTTTTACCATGAGACAAAGATTCTGGCGGAGGAGGACGAGGCCCAGAAAAGGAGTCTGATTGCCTTGCTGCTTTTGACCCGTGATGTGCTGGAAACCTGCATCCACGTGCTGGGATTTGAAGCTCCGGATAAAATGTAGCTAATTTTGTAAAAATGTGGTTGACAAACCCGTTCACTCATAGTATACTAATCAAGTCGGTTGCAGGAGCGACCGACATAGGGAATCTTAGCTCAGCTGGGAGAGCATCTGCCTTACAAGCAGAGGGTCATAGGTT